>NZ_WWFY01001239.1:0-10354 GCF_009864975.1 Pseudonocardia sp. SID8383 | reverse complement strand
CCCCGCGGGACCCGGGAGCGACAACGGTGCCGCCCCGCGGGCCCCGGGAGCGGCGACGGTGCCGCCCCGCTCGGCCCCGGGGACACCGGCCGTGCCGGGCCGCCCGGGGTCCGGAAAGACGACGACGGCGCCGCCCGGGTGGGGCGGCGCCGTCGTCGGAAGAACCGGGGTGGCTCAGGCCTGGACGTCGTTGAGACGCTTGGCCAGGGCCGACTTGCGGTTGGCCGCCTGGTTCCGGTGGATGACGCCCTTGCCGGCCGCCTTGTCGAGGGCCTTGGCCGCCTTGCGCTGCAGCTCCACGACGTTGTCGGCGCCGGAGTCGGCGGCCTCGCGGAAGTGGCGGATCGCGGTCTTGACCGACGACTTCACCGACTTGTTGCGCTGCCGGCGCTTCTCGTTGGTCTTGACTCGCTTGATCTGCGACTTGATGTTGGCCACGTCTGCCTCTGGTCTTCCTGCCTGCTGGTCGGCTGGTGAGTGTTCTCGTCCGGGTCCGCTCCGGCGGCACCGAACAGCATCACTGGAGAGAGGGTCCAGGCCGTTTCGGGCGAGCACGCCGAGCGCTCGACGCACAAGGTTACCAGCGGTGTCGTCGCGCCCTGTGCCGGGTCACCAGACGCGGTAGGGCAGGAACTTCCCGTTGAGGGTGATCACGGCCCGGTCGCCCTTGGGGTCGGGCACCCGCTGCAGGTCCAGCTCGAAGTCGATGGCCGAGACAATGCCGTCGCCGAACTCCTCACGGACCAGCTCCGAGATCGTCGTTCCGTACACCTGGACCATCTCCGAGAGCCGGTAGACCAGTGGGTCGGTGAGGTCCACCGCGGCCGCGCCGCGGACCGGCGGGAGGGTGAGCGCGTCGACGACGTCGGGGTCCAGGTCGAGCAGCGAACCCGCGGTCTCGGCCTGCTCGCGGGTCAGCGTCTGCTGTCCGAGCAGGGCCGAGGTGGACCACTCGACCGGGTGGCCCAACGCCTCGGCGATCTTGTCCCAGGTGAGGCCCAGCTTCTTCTTGCGGGCCAGTACGACGCGGGCGGCGCCCAGTCGGTCGAGCGGGGGGACGGGGGTGACCGACACGGTGACTCCTCCGGGTGGGGGTGGCGTACCCGTTCGATCGTGCGCGATCGGCGGGCGGGCGGCAACGCCGGGACGCGTCGCGTGAACGGCGTGTGACGATCTGCGGTGCCACCACGGCGGTCGCCCGGCCCGACATGGGACGATGGGACCCAGTGCCCCGAGCCCCGAGTGCCCTGAGCACCCGAAGTGCCCGAAGCCCCACGCATGAGCGAAAGCCGAGTACAGCCGAGTGACGACGTACGCCGACCGCACGTTCACCCCGCCGGAGCGCATCCGGAACTTCTGCATCATCGCCCACATCGACCACGGGAAGTCCACCCTGGCCGACCGGATGCTGCAGGTCACGGGGGTGCTGAGCGATCGTGACGCCCGGGCCCAGTACCTGGACCGGATGGACATCGAGCGCGAGCGCGGCATCACGATCAAGGCGCAGAACGTCCGACTGCCGTGGACCGCGAAGAACGCCGACGGCGTCGAGACCGAGCACGTCCTGCACCTGATCGACACCCCCGGCCACGTCGACTTCACCTACGAGGTCTCCCGGGCGCTCGAGGCGTGCGAGGGCGCGATCCTGCTGGTCGACGCCGCGCAGGGGATCGAGGCGCAGACCCTGGCCAACCTGTACCTGGCCATGGAGAAGGACCTCCACATCATCCCGGTCCTGAACAAGATCGACCTGCCCGCCGCGGACCCGGAGCGCTACGCCGCGGAGATCGCGCACATCACCGGCTGCGAGCCGGAGGACGTGCTGCGGTGCAGCGCCAAGACCGGTGAGGGCGTGGAGGCGGTGCTCGACGCCGTCATCGCGCAGGTCCCCGCCCCGGTCGGCGACGCCGACGCCCCCGCCCGCGCGATGATCTTCGACTCGGTCTACGACACCTACCGCGGCGTCGTCACCTACATCCGGGTCGTCGACGGGAAGCTCTCCCCGCGCGAGAAGATCAAGATGATGTCCACCGGTGCGGAGCACGAGCTGCTCGAGATCGGCATCGTCTCCCCGGAGCCCAAGCCGTCCGCCGGCCTGGGGGTCGGCGAGGTCGGCTACCTCATCACCGGGGTGAAGGACGTCCGCCAGTCCAAGGTCGGCGACACCGTCACGTCCAAGCGCAACGGGGCCACCGCGCCACTGACCGGCTACCGCGAGCCGCAGCCGATGGTCTACTCCGGGCTCTACCCGATCGACGGCTCGCAGTACCCCGACCTGCGCGAGGCGCTGGACAAGCTGCAGCTCAACGACGCCGCGCTCACCTACGAGCCCGAGACCTCGGCCGCGCTCGGCTTCGGCTTCCGCTGCGGCTTCCTCGGCCTGCTGCACCTGGAGATCACCCGCGAGCGGCTCGAGCGCGAGTTCGACCTCGACCTGATCTCCACCGCACCCAACGTCGTCTACCAGGTCACCACCGACGACGGCGAGGAGATCGAGGTGACCAACCCCAGCGACTGGCCGGTGGGCAAGGTCGCCGAGGTCCGCGAGCCGATCACCAAGATCACCATCCTGGCGCCGTCGGAGTTCGTCGGCACCATCATGGAGCTCTGCCAGAGCCGGCGCGGCCAGCTCGGCGGGATGGACTACCTGTCCGAGACCCGCGTCGAGCTGCGCTACACGATGCCGCTCGGCGAGATCATCTTCGACTTCTTCGACAACCTGAAGTCCCGCACGCGTGGCTACGCCAGCCTCGACTACGAGGAGGCCGGCGAGCAGGTGGCCGACCTGGTGAAGGTCGACATCCTGCTGCAGGGCGAGGCCGTCGACGCGTTCTCCGCGATCGTGCACAAGGAGTCGGCGTACTCCTACGGCACCTCGATGGCGACCAAGCTGCGCGAGCTCATCCCGCGCCAGCAGTTTGAGGTGCCGATCCAGGCCGCCGTCGGCGCCCGGATCATCGCCCGCGAGACGATCCGCGCGATCCGCAAGGACGTCCTCGCCAAGTGCTACGGCGGCGACATCTCCCGCAAGCGCAAGCTGCTGGAGAAGCAGAAGGAGGGCAAGAAGCGGATGAAGACGATCGGCCGCGTCGAGGTCCCGCAGGAGGCCTTCGTCGCCGCGCTGTCCACCGGTGGCGGGACGGCCACCGAGAAGCCCAAGAAGTAGCCCCCCGGACGCGAAGCGGGCCCGACTCCCGGCTGGGGGTCGGGCCCGACGTGTACGTGGTGGGGGGCGGGGGAGCGCGGGGGCGGTCTACATGACCGAGCCCGCCCGGGGGCCGGGGATCGGCCCGTCGCACGGCGCGGGCCGGGCGGCGGGGGCACGGCGCGGCGACAGGATGCGCTGCACCCGCTGGCAGACGGACTCGACGACCGTCCGGCCCTCGGCCGACAGGTGCACCAGCACGCGGCGCCGGTCGAGCGGGTCGGCCGACCGGTAGGCCAGCTTCTTCTCGACGAGGCGGTCCACGATCCGGGTGGCCGTGGGGGCGGGCAGCGACGTGTGTCCCGCGACCTCGCCCATGCTGCGGCCGGTGCCGCGGGCGAGCATCAACAGGACCCGCCAGCCGTCACGGCTGACGTCCGTCGAGGACGGGTTGGTGGACAGGGCTGTGGCCACGGCGTGGTCGACCCGGTCCAGGAACTCGACGACACCCGCGGCTCCAGGCGTCGGGGCAGCCATGGTGGCAGTCCCCGACGCCCGTCGACTCAAAGGCTCGGTCACGATGACGCACTGTACTTGCCGAACGGGCGAAATCCGACCCTGTCCTGGGCAAACGTCCCCCGAGCGCCGGGCGGTCGTCACGCAGCGATGACCGACAGGCCGACGACCAGCGATTACGTAGACCGCTTGACGTTCACCAACGACATCACGACTGCATCACACCCGGATCACGTAACGCCCTAGCGGGTCAGGACGATCTTCCCCGCCGTGCGCCCCGCAGCCATCGCCTCGAACGCCTCCTTCGCGGAGTCCATCGGCAGTTCTGTCCCGATCTCCGGCGCGATCCCGGCCGTCGCCACGAAGTTCATGAGATCCGCGAGCTCCTGCCGCGTCCCCATGGTCGCGCCGACCATCTCGAGCTGGAGGAAGAACAGCCGCTGCAGGTCCGCGGGCGGGTTCGGGCCCGAGGTGGAGCCGCAGACGACGATGCGGCCACCGGGACGCAGCGCCCGCATGGAGTGCTTCCAGGTGGCCTCGCCGACCGACTCCATGACGGCGTCGACCTTGCCCGGCAGCCTCGCCCCGGACTCGAACGTGGCGTGCGCGCCGAGCCGCTCGGCCAGTGCGCGCTTCTCCTCGTCGCGGCCGGTGACCCACACCTGGAAGCCCGCGGCGCGGCCCAGCTGGACCAGCGCCGTCGAGACGCCGCCGGAGGCGCCCTGGACGAGCACCGTCTGGCCCGGCTGCAGGCCCGACTTGGTGAACAGCATCCGGTACGCGGTCAGCCAGGCGGTGCCCAGGACGGCGCCCTGGCCGGGGGTGAGGCCCTTCGGGGCGGGGACCGCGTTGCGCGCCGGGACGATCACCGTGTCGGCCATCGTGCCCTGGTGGCGCTCGGTGAGCAGGGTGCGCTTCGGGTCGAGCGTCTCGTCGCCGCGCCAGTCAGGGTCGCCGATGATCGGGTAGAGGACGACCTCGGTGCCGTCGTCGAGGGTCCCGGCGCCGTCGCAGCCGAGGATCATGGGGAACTGGTCGGGCTTGATGCCGACCCCGCGCAGCGTCCACAGGTCGTGCATGTTGAGGCTGGCGGCGGAGACGTTGACGGAGACCCAGCCGTCGGGGACCTCCGGGTCGGGCCGCTCGCCCACGACGAGGGAGTCGAGGGGAGCGTCGGCGTTGGGCTCCTGCGCATAGACAGCGAACATGGCCCCGAACCTAATGCCTGGGCCCGGGGACTACCGTGTGGAGTGTGCGCACGATCATCGACGGCTGGGACGCGTTCGAGCTGTGGCTCACCGGCCTGCCGTTCGTGGTGCAGGTCGTGTTCGTGACGGTGGTGGTCCTGCCCGCGTGCGCGCTGGTCGCGATCGGTGCCGACCGGGCCACCCGGCGCTTCGACACCCCCCGCGGGCGTCGCGACGGCGGGGCCTGAGCGCTCAGACCGGCTGGGCCGCGAGTGCGGCGAGCGCCTCCGAGCAGCCCGCGTCGACGCGCAGGTCGGCGAGTTCGTCGCCCCGGGTCGCCCCGCGGTTGACGATCACGACCGGCACCTCCGCCCGGTGCGCGGCCCGGACGAACCGCAGCCCCGACATGACGGTGAGCGAGGACCCGGCGACGAGCAGCGCGCCGTCCTCGGGGGTCAGCGCGGCCACCATCGCGTAGCAGCGCGCCACCCGGTCCTTCGGCACGTTCTCCCCGAAGAACACGACGTGCGGTTTGAGGACCCCGCCGCACGACGCGCACGGCGCGATCCGGAAGCCGTCGGTGATCTCCACCGCGGCGTCGCCGTCGGGGGCCGTCTCGACCTGCGCGCTGTGCGCCTCGGTGAAGCCGGGGTTGAGCGCGGTGAGCCGGGCCTGCAGCGCGTCGCGCGGGGTGATGCGGCGGCAGTCCAGGCAGACGACCTCGTCGATGCGCCCGTGCAGGTCGACCACGCCGCGGCTGCCGGCCACGGAGTGCAGGCCGTCGACGTTCTGTGTGATCAGTCCGTCGACGACGCCCGCCGCCCCCAGTGCGGCCAGCGCGCGGTGTCCGGGGTTGGGGTCGGCGCGACGCATCCGGGCCCAGCCGACGTGGCTGCGCGCCCAGTACCGTCGTTGCGCGGGCTCCCCGGACACGAACTCGGAGTAGGTCATCGGGTTGCGCGGTCGTGAGCCCGGGCCGCGGTAGTCGGGGATGCCGGAGTCGGTGGACAGCCCGGCCCCGGTGAGGACGACGAGGCGCCGCCCGGCGAGCAGGTCCGGTGCCGCGCCCGGGTCGGTGCTGACGACGGGGACGCTCATGCTCTCCAGGGTAGGCGCGCCCGGTGGCTCCCCGCCCCTCGGCGGCCCGCCCCACCGCCGCACCTCGCCCCGCCGCCGCGGAACCCCTTCGCCGAGCCGCAGCAGGACCCCCTCGCGGCACACCCCCCCCGGCTCTCCGGGCCGCCCGGCCCGCTTTGCCGAGTGGCACACCGTGGACCCGTCGGGGCCGGTCCCGGGTCCGTGGTGTGCCACTCGGCGCACTCCGGCGACCGGACCGGTTCGCGATCGCACACCGGCGACGTCGAACGGCCCCGCCCGGCGCGGTGTCCCCGGATCCTGCGTCGGTGGACGTGCCGGGGTGGCCCCTCATCTTCCGTGGCTCGGCCGCCGTCGGCGCGGGCCTCGTGACGGCGCGACGGCTGCAGGGCCCGGCGTTCGTCCGGGTGCTGCCCGACACCTGGGCCGCCCGGCACCTCGTCCCGCTCGGACACGCCGACCGGTGCCGGGCGGTGTTCCGCTGGTCCGGCGGTCGCGGGGTGATCGCGGGATGGGCCGCGGCTGAGCTGTCCGGCGCACCGTGCGCGCCGGCCGGGGCGCCGGTCGACGTGGTGCTCCCGGTCCGGGCCCGGGCCCCGGCCGGGGTGCGCGTGCGCCGCGACCGGCTGCACCCCGGTGAGATCGGGTGGTGCGACGGGGTCCGGGTCACCACGCCGCTGCGGACCGCATTCGACCTGGCCCGGGGTCGCGACGAGACCGCCGCCGTCGTCGCGGTGGACGCGCTGGCGTTCCGGCACGGGTTCGCTCCGGACCTGCTGCTGAACTTCGCGGTCCGCTACCGGGGGCTGCGCGGGGTGGCCGGCGTTCCCGGCGTCCTGGGGCTCGCCGACCGGCGCGCCATGTCCCCGCCCGAGACCCGGCTGCGGTTGCTCCTGGTCCGGGCCGGCCTGCCCGACCTGAGGTCCAGCACCCGGTGCTCGACGACGCCCGGCGCCGCGCGGTGTGGCTCGATCTCGCCTATCCCGCGCCGCGCGTCGGCATCGAGTACGAGGGCGCCGACCACACCGGCCCCGACCGGGTCCTGCGCGACGCCACGAGGGTGACCCGCCTCGTCGACGCCGGGTGGCGGATCTACCGCTACACCCGGTTCGACCTGCGCGACGAGCCCGGGCGCATCGTCGCGGAGATCGGCAGGGCGCTGGACCACGCCCCGACGAGTGGTACGCCGTGAACCTGCCCGAGGGGGTCCGAGGTGCCCGGTGTGCCACTCGGCTGTCCGGGCCGGGATGGACCCGGGCCGTGGCGAGCCGGGCCGTCGCGGGGCGAGCCGGGCCTGGTCGAGCCGGAGCGGGCCTGGGCCGGGGCGAGCCGGGCCGGGGCGCGGGGCTCAGCCCTCCGGTACCCAGGACGGCGTCCGCTTCTCCCCGAAGGCCAGGATGCCCTCCTGCCCCTCCTCGGAGGCGAAGTACGAGGCGGACAGCGTGTTCATCGCGGCGAAGTCGTCGGACATCGTCGCCGGGCGCTCGCGGCGCAGCATCGCCTTCGCCCCGGCCAGGGCGCCGGGCGCACCGAGGCGCAGCATGCCGGTGTAGCGGGTCACCTCGTCGTCGAGGGCCTCCGCCGGAACGGCGCTGTTGATCAGCCCGACGGCCGCCGCGCGCCGCGCGTCGAAGGTCTCCCCGGTGAGGAAGAGCTCGTGCGCGGCGCGGGCGGACAGCCGGGGCAGCACGGTCACCGAGATGACCGCGGGCACCACCCCGATCCGGACCTCGGAGAAGGCGAAGGTGGCCGACTCGGCGGCGACGGCGATGTCGCACGCCGCCACGATCCCGACCCCACCGGCGCGGGCCGGGCCCGACAGCCGGGCGACGACCGGCTTGGGGGAGTCCCACAGCGTCGTCAGGATCCGCGGCACCTCGGTGACGCCCTGCTGCTCGGCGCCCGCGCCGCGGGACTCCTTGAGGTCCATGCCCGCGCAGAACACCGTGCCGGTGTGGGTCAGCACGATGACCCGCACCGCGTCGTCGGCGATCGCCGCGTCGAGGTGCGCGATCAGCTCCCGGCGCAGCTGCGCCGAGAGTGCGTTGCGGTTGCGCGGGGAGTCCAGGGTGATCGTCGCGATCCCGGCCTCGACGGCCAGGTGGACGAGCTCGGGGGAGTCGACGGTGTCTGCCACCCCCGCAGACTAGGACCTCAGGCCTTCGTCCAGGTGCTGGTGATCGACACCCCGGCCAGGGCGAACAGCTGCGACACCGGGCAGCGGCGCTCGGTCTCCCGGGCCAGCTGCGCGACCTGCTCGTCGGTGCCGTCGGTGGTGATCACGGCGTCGACCCGCAGGTTCTGGAAGGTGGTCTCGCCGTCGCGGTGGGTCCCGGTGGTCATCGTCGTCGGGTTGAAGTCGGCGGCGACGTCGAAGCGCACGTGCTCGATCGTGATGCCGAGCTCCTTCGCGACGATCGAGCTGGTGACCTGGTTGCACGACGACAGCGACGCGAGCGTGTAGGCGAGCGGGCTGGGGTGCTCGTCCTTGCCGCCGAAGGCGGGGTAGGCGTCGGTCTCGATGACGTAGCCGGCGCCGTCGACCGCGACGGTCTGCGCGACGCCGGTGCCCTGGCCGCTGACGGCGAAGGTGACGAGAGGCATGGGTGATCTCCTGTACGAGGGGGTGCGGGGGACGGGGTCAGGAGCGGGGACAGAGGGCCCCGGCCGTCCGGCCCAGGTCGATGTGCAGCCTCCGCACGAGCGCGATCACGGGATCAGTGAACCGCACCGAACGGTCGTGCGCGACGTGACGGAGCCGACCGAACCGGCGACGCCCGCGGTCCGATGGGCGCGGTGGCGCCGGTCGCCGGGAGAGGGCTACGCTCGAAACGGAGTTGGCTCCGTTTACGAGAGGACATGCCGTGGAGATCGGACTGCACATCGCGGACTTCACCTACCCGGCCGGGCCGACGGGCCTGGCCGACGACCTGTCCCGGATCGCCGTCGCGGCCGAGGAGCAGGGCTTCTCCCGGGTGAGCGTCATGGACCACCTCTGGCAGATCCGGCCGGTCGGGCCGGTCGAGACCGACATGCTCGAGGCGTACACGGTGCTCGGCTACCTGGCCGCCCGCACCGAGAAGGTCGACCTGCTGGCCTGGGTGACCGCGGTGACCTACCGCGACCCCGGCCTGCTGGTGAAGGCCGTGACCACTCTGGACGTGCTGTCGAAGGGTCGCGCGATGCTGGGTATCGGTGCCGCCTGGAACGACGAGGAGGCCACCGGGCTCGGGCTGTTCTTCCCGCCGACCGCGGAGCGGTTCGAGCGGCTGGAGGAGACGCTGCGCATCGCCCGTCAGATGTGGAGCGACGACGACGGTCCCTTCGAGGGCGCCCACTACCGGCTCGGCGCCACGCTGAACACGCCGCAGCCGCTGCGCAGGCCGTACCCGCCGATCCTGATCGGCGGCGGTGGGGAGCGGAAGACGCTGCGCCTGGTCGCGCAGTACGCCGACGCGTGCAACCTGTTCGGCGGCCCCGAGCTGGAGCGCAAGCTGGACGTGCTGCGCACCCGCTGCGAGGAGGTCGGGCGCGATTACGACGAGATCGAGAAGACGGTCATGGCACGGCTCGACCCGGCCGACCCGAAGGCCGCGGTCGAGGAGCTGCGTGGCTACGCGGCACTCGGTGTGCAGCACGTGCACACCGTGGTGCCGGACGTGGCGGCGATCGAGCCGCTGCGGGTGTTCGGGTCGGAGATCATCCCGGCGGCAGCCGAGCTCTGACCCGCGCGGTCACCTGCCGGGTTGGCGGGGCATCGTCCGCAGGATCGCGACCTGCTGGTCCAGCTCGGCAGCGATCAGCTCGGCGTGCAGGGCGGCGGAGGCGCCGTCGTGCGCGGCGAGCGCGCGGTGCCGGCGCACCAGGTCGTCGATCGAGTCCAGCAGCCGGTCCACGGTCGAGCGGCCGGCCTGGGGTGCCGGGAGCTCCACGGGTGCGGGAGCCTCGGGCAAGGGGTGAATCAGCTCTGCGGTCATGCGACGTTCTCCGTTGAACGTGTCGGGATCGGGGCGTGTCATGCGCAGTCGTTCCTGGTCTCTCGAGCTCCGTTGTACCCGCTTCAACGCCCTTTTACTGCGCGTAGAACAGGGGTGCGACGCAGGACACGGTGACCGGGCGCACCTACGCGGTGACCGGTCGTGATCATGGCCCGTCACGGACCCGCCGATGCGGTCGGCGGTCGAACGGAGGGTGGTCGTCGCGGCAGCCGTGGAAACGGCGGGTGACGGGACGGTGGCGGTTCGTCGCGACGTCTGTACCCGAACGGGTGACCCCACCTAGCGTCCGGACCATGATCATTCGACCGGATGCGCGGTCCGGGCCGCGTGCCCTGATCGTCGGGGCACTCGTCGCCGTTCTGGCCGCCCTCGGCCTCGCCCTGCCCGCCGCGGCCGCCGCCGCACCCGCTCCG
>NZ_WWFY01000126.1:0-19220 GCF_009864975.1 Pseudonocardia sp. SID8383 | reverse complement strand
CCGACTCCTGCACGTCGCCGCCCGCCTCACCCGCGGACAACGCCGACTATGGCTACGCATCCAGCGTTCCTGGCCCTGGGCCCGCGACCTCGCCGCCGCGTTCACCCGGCTCGCGACACTGCCCATCCCGGCTGGTTGACCTTCCACCCCGACACGACGAGCGGCGGGAGCCACCGGCAGAACAGCAGGCCGGCCCGTTCGCCATGCCCGCCCACCCGAACTGACCCAGCGAAGATCAATCTGCTCGATCACAAGATCAACCGACAGCTCCGTGAATCACCGGGGCTAAGACATTCAGTGCTGCGATAGTGTGGAAACATGGACAGCAGTTTTCGGCTCCTGGCGAGGAGGTCACCCTAGGTGTCCGCAGCCATGGACGGTGGGACGGCCGAGGTTCAGCCGGAGTCGACCGATGGGTTCGATGCCATCGATCGGGTCGAGCAGGACTGGCGGCGAGAACGCCCTGACATCGATGTCAGCTCGATGGGCATCGTCAGTCGTATCTGGCGTATCGGCCGGCACCTCGAGCAGCATCGCAAGAGCCAACTCGTAGAGTTCGGGAGCGACCGCGGCACGATCGATGTGCTCGGCATGCTCCGGCGCTCCGGCCCGCCCTACCGGCGATCGGCCGGTGAGCTGACACGTTCCTCGTTGATCACGTCCGGGGGCGTCTCGCAGCGGCTCGACAAGCTCGAGAAGGCCGGGTTCGTGACCCGGCACGTCGATGTCAACGACCGGCGGCGTGTCGATGTCGAGCTGACCCCGGCAGGGGTCGAGCTGGTCGACGGGCTTCTCTCCGGTCTGATGGATCGGGATGCGCAGGTGCTCGCCCAGGGCCTGACTCCGGCAGAACAGCGGCGACTGCGAGCCTTGCTCCGGAAGCTGCTGCTCTCGCTCGAACCGCACGACAGCGAAGGCTGACGGGGGAGAGCTCTCGTGGAATGACCCGGTCGGGAGCGTGGCGGTCGCTCCGACCGGGTCGGTCAACGACCCGGGTCGTGTTCCGTCCGGGTGGTCACAGCCGCCGTCCGCCGTCCGCGTAGATCGTCTGACCGGTGACGAACGCGGCGTCGTCGCCGGCGAGGAAGGCGATCACGCCGGCGATGTCCTCGGGCGCTCCGGCCCGGCGAACCGGGGTGATCGCGGCGCGTTCCTCGGTGAACGCCTCCAGGCTGGTGCCCAGTCGCTCGGCGAGCTGCGCCGTCATCTCCGTGACGACGAACCCCGGAGCGACGGCGTTCGCGGTGATGCCGAACGGACCGAGCTCGATGGCGAGCGTGCGCGTGGCGCCCTGGATCCCGGCCTTCACCGCCGAGTAGTTCACCTGCCCGCGTGTTCCGAGCGCGGAGACGCTGGACAAACTGACGATGCGCCCCCACTTCGCGGGCACCATGTGCCGCTGTGCCGCACGGCTCGCGAGGAAGAAGCCGCGGAGATGGACCGCGACGACGGTGTCCCAGTCGTCGTCGCTCATCTTGAAGAGCAGGTTGTCCCGGGTCACCCCCGCGTTGTTGATCAGGATCCCGAGCGAGCCGAGTTCCTCGGCGACGCGGTCGACCGCTGCGTCGATCTGATCGGCGTCGGTCACGTTCGCGGCGAGACCGATCGCGCGCCGTCCGGTGACGGCGGCGATGTCGTCGGCCGTGGCACGCGCCGCCGATTCGTCGAGGTCGAGGATCGCGACGTCGGCACCGTCGTGCGCCAACCGGCGAGCCGTTGCTGCACCGATACCGCGAGCGCCGCCGGTGATCAGGGCGACGCGACCTTGCAACCTGCTCACGACTCCTCCTTCTTCGCGACGAGGGTGAGGACGTCGTAGCGGGCGACGGACTCGCCGTCCTGGCGGGTGACGTCGGCGTCCCACCGGACCTCGCCGTAGCCGGCGGACTCGCGCGGGGTGAGCTGCTTGCAGGTCAGGGTCACGGTGAGCTCGTCGTCGAAGCGGACGGGGGTGAGGAAGCGCAGGCCGTCGACGCCGAAGTTGGCCAGCACCGGGCCGGGGTCGGGGTCGACGAACAGGCCGGCGGCCAGCGAGACGACGAGGTAGCCGTGCGCGACGCGCTGCCCGAACAGCGGGTTCGCCGCGGCGGCCGCCTCGTCCATGTGGGCGTAGAACGTGTCGCCGGTGAACTCGGCGAAGTGCTCGACGTCGGTCCGGGTGACCCGGCGCGGCCCGGCGACCAGGCAGTCGCCGGGCCGGAGCTCCTCGAGGTGCCTGCGGAAGGGGTGCACGTCGGACTCGTGGCGCTGCGCGCCGGTGACCCAGCGCCCGGTGATCGCGGCGAGCGAGTCCGGGTCGGCCTGGACCGCGGTGCGCTGCATGTGGTGCAGGACCCCGCGGATCCCGCCCATCTCCTCGCCGCCGCCGGCCCGCCCGGGACCACCGTGGACCAGCTGCGGCAGCGGGGACCCGTGGCCGGTGGACTCGCCGGCGTCGCGGGCGTTGAGCACGTGCACGCGGCCGTGGAACGGGGCGATGCCGAGCACGACCTCGCGGACGAACGCCGGGTCGGCGGAGACGACCGAGCCGGCCAGCGACCCCTGCCCGCGGGCGGCGTACTCGACGAGCCGGTCGGTGGTGTCGTAGGGCAGGACGGTCGCGACCGGGCCGAACGCCTCGACCTCGTGCGGCTCGGCGCGGTCGGGGTCGCCGACGAGCAGCAGCGGGGAGACGAACGCGCCGCGGTCGGCGTCGGCGCCGGTCACCTCGACGTGGCCGGGGTCGCCGTACACGATCCGGCCGGCGTCGCGCAGGGCCTTCACGCTGCGCCGGACCTCCTCGCGCTGGTCGAGGCTCGCGAGTGCGCCCATCCGGACGCCCTCGGCGTCGGGCGCGCCGACGACGACCGTCGCGAGCCGCGCCGATGCGGCCTCGACGACGGCGTCGAGGTGGGCGCGGGGGACGAACGCGCGCCGGATCGCGGTGCACTTCTGCCCGGCCTTGACCGTCATCTCGGTGGTCAGGGCCTTCACGAACAGGTCGAACTCGTCGGTGCCGGGGCCCGCGTCGGGGCCGAGCGCGGCGAGGTTCAGGGAGTCGGCCTCGGCGGAGAACCGGACGGCGTTGCGGACGATCGCCGGGTGCGACCGCAGGGTCTGCGCGGTCGAGGCCGAGCCGGTGAAGGACACGAGGTCCTGCCCGGTCAGGTGCTCGAAGCAGTCCCCCAGCCCGCCGGCGACGAACTGGACGGCGCCCTCGGGCAGCAGGCCGGAGTCCACGACCAGCTCGACGAGCTTCGCGGTGAGGAACGCCGTGGGCGACGCCGGCTTGATCAGCGTGGGGACCCCGGCCAGGAAGGCGGGGGCGAGCTTCTCCAGCGGACCCCATACGGGGAAGTTGAACGCGTTGACCTGCACCGTCACGCCACGGAGCGGGGTGAGGACGTGCTGGCCGAGGAACGTGCCGCCGCGGCCCAGGGTCTCGACGTCGCCCTCGACGACCACGGTGTCGTTGGGCAGCTCACGCTTGGCCTTCGAGGCGTAGGCGAGCAGCACGCCGATGCCGCCGTCGACGTCGAACTTCGAGTCGCCGAGCGTCGCACCGGTCTGCGCCGAGACCGCGTAGAGCTCCTCGCGGTGCTCGCGCAGGTGCTGCCCGAGCGCCTTGAGCAGCGCGGCGCGCTGGTGGAACGTGAGTTCCCGCAGCGCGGGGCCGCCGGTCCGGCGGCCGAAGTCGAGGGCGGCGGCGAAGTCGAGGCCGCTGGAGGAGATGCGTGCGACCTCCTCGCCGGTCACGGCGTCGTGCAGCGGGCGGCCGTCGTCCTGTGCGGTGTACCAGTCGCCGGATACATGGCTGCGCAGTAGTGCAGTAGTCATCAGTGTCGTGTCTCCGTGGTCGTACGGTCAGACGGTCTCGATCAACAGCGCGGCGCCCTGGCCGACGCCGACACACATCGACGCGAGGCCGCGCCGGCCGCCCTCTCGGCGGAGGCGATTGGCCAGGGTGACGGTGATCCGAGCGCCGGAGCACCCGAGCGGATGGCCGAGCGCGATCGCGCCGCCGTCGGCGTTCACGGTGTCGGGGTCGAGTCCGAGCCTGCGCACGGAGGCGAGGGACTGGGTTGCGAACGCTTCGTTGAGCTCGGCGGCGTCGAGATCAGCGGCAGTCCATCCGGCCCGGTCGAGGGCCTTTGCACTCGCGGGCACCGGGCCCAGCCCCATCACGTGCGGCGCGACACCGGCGCTCGTGCCGGTCACGATGCGGGCTATCGGCTGGAGCCCCTGCTCGCGCACAGCCCGACCGCTGGCGATCACGACAGCAGCGGCACCGTCGGAGAGCGGGGAGGAGTTTCCCGCTGTCACCACCCCGTCCTTGCGGAACACCGGCCTGAGCCGGCCGAGCGACTCGGCCGACGCGTCCGGGCGAGGGCCCTCGTCTGCTGTGACCACGACGGGGTCACCCTTACGCTGGGGAACGGGGACCGGGACGATCTCGTCGTCGAACCTGCCGTCCTTGGACGCTGCGACGGCGCGCTCGTGGCTCCGCAATGCGAACGCGTCGCACTCCTCCCGCGTGATGCCGTCCAGGAGGGCGACCTCCTCGGCCGTCTCGCCCATCGACAACGTCGCCGGGCCGTCCTGCTCGGTGTGCACCGCCGGAGCGCTCTCGTCCATCGACCGGAAGCGCGGGTTGGTGAACCGCCAGCCGAGCGCGGAGTCCGCGACCTCGCCGGGCTTGGCCCACGGAGTCCCCGCCTTGGCCATCACCCACGGCGCACGGGTCATCGACTCCACGCCGCCTGCGACGACCACGTCCGCTTCACCGGAGGCGATCGACTGTGCCGCGGAGGTGATGGCGGTCAGACCGCTGGCACACAGCCTGTTCACGGTGTAGCCCGGGACGGAGTGGGGCAGTCCGGCGAGCAGCGCCGCCATGCGTGCGACGTTGCGGTTGTCCTCGCCGGCCTGGTTCGCGGCACCGAGGACGACCTCGTCGATCCGGTCCGGAGCTGCGCCGGCGCGTCTCACCACCTCGCCCACGACGAGAGCGGCGAGGTCGTCAGGACGTACCGCGGCCAGCGCACCGCCGTACTTCCCCTGGGGCGTGCGAGCACCCGCGACGAGATAGACGTCATCCATGGGCCGCAGCCCTCCTCCGGCATCGTCGACGAACGACCATTCGGTCGCTGAAGGAAAGCTAGCATTGGACGGCTGGCTCCAGAAGGACTCGTCCGCCTCGACAGAACATCTGCGTGACGCGACGGCGGTCGACGATCGCAACCGACGTGCTCGCCGACGGACGGTCTTCGGTGCTTCTGACCAGCTGAAACTGCAGTTCGAGTCGAGGAGGGGACGGTTGCGGCGTCCACCCGGCCGTGTGATCCCCGACGCGTCGGGTCGTCTCCAGGGCCTGTCGCCTGTCTTTGGTCGCGGCTGCGCGAGCCGGTACGGAGAGAAGCGAGAGCTCTCCATGAACGATCATTCGGTAACCTTGACGTGCCGGAACGGGAGTTGCTGATGGAGTCGACCGAGACCGCTCCGCCACATCGGCATGGTCGTGGCTCCCCTGGCGGGCGACGGCCCACCTACGACTTCGAGTCCCTGCTGCCGATCGCGGTGGCGGAGTTCAACACGCGTGGCTACGACGCGACCAGCATGGATCATCTGGCGCGGACCGCGGGTATCACGAAGTCCTCCTTCTACAACCACGTGGAGGGCAAGGAAGGGCTTCTCCGTGCGGCGCTGGAGCGCGCCCTGGATCAGCTGTTCGGCATCCTGGAGGAACCCACGGCCCAGGAGGGGAGTGCTCTCGAGCGCTTGCGGCACATCATCAAGCGTCAGGTCGAGGTGCTCATGGCCGAGCTTCCGTACGTGACGCTGCTCCTCCGGGTGCGTGGCAACACCGACGTCGAGCGCTGGGCGCTCGCCCGGCGGAAGGCGTTCGACGCCACCATCGCCTCGCTCGTCGCCGACGCCGTCGCCGATGGCGAGATGGACGACGACGTCGACCCCTGGCTGGCAGCGCGCGTCCTCTCGGGGACGGTCAACTCGCTCATCGAGTGGTACCGACCGGGACGGGCCGGCGCCGTACAGCTCCCCGACCGGATCGTCGATCTCGTTTCCAGCGGAATCATCCGCCCAGCCTGATCCGATGATGCGCTTGCGCGGGGAGGGGCGCTGCGCCACTATTAGCCGAACGAACATTCGGTAGTAGAGGCGGGGCTGATGACGGCGACCGACGAACGCACTCCTGCAGATCTCGAGCAGCGGTTCGACGCCACGATCGCGGCGGACCAGCGGATCGAGCCGCGGGACTGGATGCCCGAGGCGTATCGGAGGACGTTGATCCGCCAGATCGCCCAGCACGCGCACTCGGAGATCATCGGGATGCAGCCGGAGGGCAACTGGCTGCTGCGCGCGCCGTCGTTGCGGCGCAAGGCGATCCTGCTGGCCAAGGTGCAGGACGAGGCCGGTCACGGCATGTACCTCTACGCCGCCGCGGAGACCCTCGGGGTGGACCGCGAGGAACTGACCGAGAAGCTGATCGACGCGAAGCAGAAGTACAGCTCGATCTTCAACTACCCGACGCTGTCCTGGGCGGACATCGGAGTGATCGGCTGGCTCGTCGACGGCGCGGCGATCTGCAACCAGGTGCCGCTGTGCCGGTGCTCCTACGGGCCCTACGCGCGGGCGATGATCCGGATCTGCAAGGAGGAGTCGTTCCACCAGCGGCAGGGCTACGAGTCCCTGCTCGCGCTGGCGAACGGCACCGAGGCCCAGCGGGCGATGGTCCAGGAGGCCACGGACCGGTGGTGGTGGCCGTCGCTGATGATGTTCGGCCCGGCCGACGGCGACTCCCCCAACACGCAGCAGTCGATGGCGTGGGGGATCAAGCGCCACACCAACGACGAGCTGCGGCAGCGGTTCGTGGACATGAGCGTCCCGCAGGCGGAGGCGCTGGGCGTCACGCTGCCCGATCCCGAGCTGCGGTGGAACGAGCAGCGCCAGGCGCACGACTTCGGTGAGCCGGACTGGTCGGAGTTCACGGCCGTGATCTCCGGGGCGGGGCCGGCGAACCGGCAGCGGCTGGAGCACCGGCGCCGTGCCCACGAGGGCGGCGAGTGGGTCCGCGAGGCGGCGCGCGCCTACGCCGACAAGCAGGCGAACCGGAAGGACGGCGCGGCATGATCCCCGGCGACGACACGACCGACAGCACTGACAGCACTGCGGGTGCCGGGGTGGCGCCGTCGCGGCGGGCCTGGCCGCTCTACGAGGTGTTCGTGCGCGGCAAGCGCGGCCTCAACCACGTCCACGTCGGTTCCCTGCACGCCGCCGACGACGAGATGGCACTGCACAACGCGCGCGACGTCTACACGCGCCGTAACGAGGGCGTCAGCATCTGGGTGGTGCGCGCCGACGCGATCGCCGCGTCCAGCCCGGACGAGAAGGACCCGTTCTTCGCGCCGAGTGCCGACAAGGTCTACCGGCACCCGACGTTCTACGCGATCCCGGAGGAGGTGCCGCACCTGTGAGCGGGACCGCGCACGAGGAGAACGTCTACGACGCGCTGACGGAGTCCGACGACCCGCGCTGGGCGTTCGGGTCCGGGTTCGCCGACTCCGAGGCCGACATCGTCGCCCCGGTCCCGGAGGGCACCGATCCCGCGGACCTGGCCGCGTACTGCCTGATGCTCGGCGACGACGCGCTGATCTACAGCCACCGCCTCACCGAGTGGGTCTCGAACGCCCCCGAACTCGAGGAGGAGGTCGCGCTCGCCAACACCGCGCTCGACCTGCTCGGCCAGGCCCGGGTGCTGCTGTCCCGCGCCGGGCACGTCGAGGGCCTCGCCGAGGGCGGCACCGGCCGCGACGAGGACGCGCTCGCCCACGGGCGCGAAGTGCACGAGTTCCGCAACGTCGCGCTGGCCGAGCCCTCCGACGACCTCGACTTCGCCCGCGCGATCGCCCGGCTGCTGGTCTTCTCCACCTGGCGACTGGCCCTGCTGCACCGGCTGCAGGGCTCGGCCGACCCGGTGGTCGCCGCCGTCGCCGCGAAGGGTGTCAAGGAGGTCACCTACCACCGCGACCACGCGGCCCGCTGGACGCTGCGCCTGGGTGACGGCACCGCCGAGTCGCACCGGCGGATGCAGGACGCGCTGGTGTGGGTCTGGCCGTTCCTGGGCGAGCTGTTCCGCACGTCCGACGTCGAACGGCGGCTGGTCGCCGCGAGCGTCGCCGTCGACCCGGCGGACACCCACGACGAGGTCCACGGGGTCCTCGACGAGGTGATCGCCCGGGCGACGCTGACCCGCCCCGACGTGCCCGGGATCGGCACCATCGCCGGGCGCGGCGGCCGCCAGGGCGCGCACACCGAGGCCCTCGAGCACGTTCTTGCGGTCATGCAGAGCCTCGCTCGCAAGCACCCTGCGGCAACGTGGTGACGGTCATGACCCTCCCGGATCTGGGTGCCCGCGACGTCGTCGCCGGAGTGCTCGACCCCGAGATGCCGATGCTGACACTCGACGACCTCGGGGTGATCCGGTCGGTGTTCGAGCGTGACGGCCATGTCGTGGTCACCATCACCCCGACCTACTCCGGCTGTCCGGCGATCGAGGAGATGCGGGCGGACATCGCGCGTGCGCTCACCGACGCCGGCTACAGCGGTGTCGAGGTGCGCACGGTCTTCGCGCCCGCCTGGAGCACCGACTGGATCAGCGAGACCGGGCGGCGCAAGCTCGCCGAGGCCGGTGTCGCACCGCCCGGCCGGGCCACACCGCACGCTCCGGGGCCGGTCCCGCTGACGCTGGACCCGCCGTCGGCCGTCGTGCGCTGTCCGCAGTGCGGGTCACCGGCCACCGAGGAGTTCTCCCGTTTCGGCCCGACCGCGTGCACCGCCCTGCGCCGGTGCACCGCCTGCCGGGAGCCGTTCGAGCACATGAAGGAGATCTGAGGTGCGGCCCCATTCGATCGACTCGACGATGACGCTGCGCCGGAGGACGCCATGACTGTCACCGATCTTTCCCACTCGGAACCTGGAACCGAGTTGCCCGAGGGCTTCCACCACCTGGCCGTGAGCAGCGTCGAGCGGCTGTGCGACGACGCGGTCGCGGTCAGCTTCGAGGTGCCGGAGGAGTTGCGGACCCACTACGATTTTCGCCCGGGTCAGTACCTCACCCTGCGGAAGAGCGTCGATGGCAGTGAGGAGCGCCGGTCCTACTCGATCTGCTCGTCGGCCGGAACCGCACCGCGGGTCGGTGTCCGCAGGGTCGACGGCGGCCTGTTCTCCGAGTGGCTCGTGGACGCGGTGGCCGCCGGGGATCAGATCGAGGTCGGGCCGCCGAGCGGATCGTTCACGCCTGAGCTGCAAGCCGGCGCCCACTACGGGCTCGTCGCCGCAGGATCCGGCATCACTCCGATGCTGTCGATCGCGGGATCCGTGCTGGCGGCACACGCCGACACCCGGGTCACCCTCGTCTACGGCAATAGGCGCACCGACACGGTGATGTTCACCGAGGAGCTCGCCGACCTCAAGAACGCCTACGGTCCGCGTCTCCACCTGCTCAATGTGCTCTCGCGGGAACCCACCGAGGCCGAGATCCTCAACGGGCGTCTCGACGCCGAACGGTTGCGCATCCTGCTGACCGCCCTCGTCGATGTCGACGGCGTGGACGAGTGGTGGCTGTGTGGGCCGCTGGGGATGACCGACGACGCCGGCACGGTTCTGGAAGAACTCGGAGTAGGCAGGAAGAGGATCCACCGCGAGCTCTTCTACGTCGGTGAGCCGCCGCCGGAACTGCGCCGCGACGACGACGAGGACCTGGCCGACGGCACCGGTAGTGACGTCACCGTCGTCCTCAACGGACGGTCGACCACGCTGTCGCTGCCGCGCAACGAGTTCGTCCTCGATGCCGCGCAGAAGGTCCGCGGGGACCTCCCGTTCGCGTGCAAGGGCGGGGTCTGCGGCACATGCCGGGCGAGGGTCGTCGACGGTGAGATCGAGATGCGCCGCAACTTCGCTCTCGAGGACGACGAGGTGGCCGCGGGATTCGTGCTCACCTGCCAGACGCGGCCGGTGTCGGACACCGTGACGATCGACTTCGATGCCTGAGTTCGTCCAGGTCACGAACCTCGCCGGTGTCCGCACGCTGACACTCGACGATCCTCGTCGGCGCAACGCCCTCTCGGTCGAACTCCGCCGTGAGCTGCGAGACGCGGTCGTCGACGCGATGGCCGACGACGAGGTCCGTGTCATCGTGCTCGCCGGTGCCGGAGGGTTCTTCTGCTCGGGCGGCGACATCTCGGCCATGCTCGACGACGAGCAGCCCACGGTGCACCGGCTGCAGGTGCTGGCCGATCTCGTCGAGGCCATCGTCGCCGGTCCGCTTCCTGTGGTGGCCGCCGTCGAGGGCGGGGCTTACGGGGCCGGCCTCTCCCTGGCAGCTGCGTGCGACCACGTCGTCGCTGCCCGGGACGCCCGGCTGTGTGCTTCCTTCGGCGCTGTCGGCCTCGCGGGTGACGGCGGCATCTTCTGGAGTCTTCCGCAGCGTGTCGGTAGTGGCCGCGCCAGGGAGATGCTGCTGTTCGGCAACGTGGTCGGGGCCGAGCGCGCTGAAGACATCGGGCTCGTCGACCACGTCGTCGAACCGGGCAGCGCGCTGGAGATCGCGCAGGGCCGGGCCGCCGCACTCGCGGCACGCTCGCGGCCGGCCCTGTCCGCGGTCAAGTCGGCATTCGTCGAGACCGGCGAGTCTCTTCACGGAGCGCTGGCCCGGGAGTCGAGGGGCCAGCGCTCGTTGTTCGACGGACCGGACCTCCGTGAAGGTGTCGCTGCGTTCCAGGAGAAGCGCACGCCGACCTTCCGCGCCTGACTGAGCCAGATACCGTAGAGCTAAGTAGTTAATAACTAAGTGATCTCTGGTAGTGTGAGCGCGTGCGTCACCACGATTTGGCCGTCATCGGGGCCGGTTCCGGAAGCTCGATCATCGACAGCAGGTTCGACCACCTCGACGTGGCTGTCGTCGAACACGGGCGCTTCGGCGGGACCTGTCTGAACGTCGGTTGCATCCCCACCAAGATGTACGTGCACGCTGCGCACGTCGCGGACACCGTCCGCGAGGCCCACCGGTACGGCATCGACGCCACCGTGGACAAGGTGCGGTGGGCGGACATCCGGGAGCGGATCTTCGGTCGGATCGACCCCATCTCCGAGGGAGTCCGTGAGTACCGGAACGATCCGGTCCGGACGCCCAACGTCACCACCTACGAGGGCAGCGCGCGCTTCACCGGCCCGCATTCGGTCCGGGTCGACCTGCCCGGGGGAGCCACCGACGAGTTCACGGCGGACCGGATCCTCATCGCCGCGGGCGCCAGGCCCGACGTGCCGGAGGTCGTCGCGGCGTCCGGCGTGCCGTTCGAGACCTCCGACACCGTCATGCGCCTGTCCGAGGTGCCTGGGCGGCTCGTCGTCCTCGGCGGGGGCTTCATCGGTGCGGAGTTCGCACACGTCTTCTCCGCACTCGGCTCGGCCGTGACAGTTGTCAGCCAGGGCCCCGCGCTGCTGCGCCGCGAGGACGATGACGTGTCCGCAGCCTTCACGCGGATGGCCCAGGAACGGTGGGACGTCAGGCTCGGCGCCCGGGTCACCGCGCTGACCGGTACGCCCGGCGACATCCGGCTCGAGCTGTCCGACGGCTCGGTGGTGGCGGCGGACACATTGCTCGTCGCGACCGGCCGGCGTCCGAACGGCGATCTGCTCGAGGTCGAGAACGCCGGGATCCCACTCCATCCGGACGGCCGCATCGTGGTCGACGAGTACCAGCGGACCCCGGTCGACGGGATCTTCGCGATCGGCGATGTCAGCTCGCCGTTCCAGCTCAAGCACGTCGCCAACCACGAGAAGCGGGTCGTCGCCCACAACCTGCTTCACCCCGACGACCTGTGCCGTACCGATCACCGGTTCGTGCCGTCGGCGGTGTTCACCACACCTCCGATCGCGAGCGTCGGAATGACCGAGCGCCAGTGCAAGGACCTCGACCTGGACCACGCCGTCTCGATCCAGCGCTTCGCCGACGTCGCTTACGGCTGGGCGCTGGAGGACACGACGGGCTTCGTCAAGCTCATCGCCGACCGTGACACGGGCTGGCTGCTTGGGGCACACATCATCGGCCCTGAGGCCTCGACTCTCATCCAGCAGCTCGTTCAAGCAATGGCCTACAAGCAGGACGTCTGCGAACTTGTCCGTCAGCAGTACTGGATCCATCCGGCTCTGCCGGAGGTCGTGGAGAACGCGCTCCTGAAGCTTGAGCTCTGAACAGGGAGAGTGAGATGTCCGCAGATCCCGTTGTGAGCAGAAACGTAGCCGAAGACCGCTTCGAGATCGCCGTAGATGGGCACTCGGCGGGTCGGCTCCTGTACATCGACCGCGGTGGACAGCGAATCCTCCACCACACCGAGATCGACAGTGCCTACGGGGGGCGCGGCCTGGCGGGGACGCTCGTCGCCTCGGCGGTCGACGAGTCACGGCGAGACGGATGGCGCATCGTTCCCGTGTGTGAGTACGTCCAGCGTTGGCTCGGTAAGCACCGGGAGTTCGAGGACACCATCGATCCCGTGACCACGGACGCGATCCAGGCAGCCGAGGGCGCTCAGGGCTGAGGCCGCACGGCGGGCCGGACAGCAGCGTCGAGCAGCCACCCGGATCTCCCGGGACGAGACGCCAGGTGCGACAACGACAGCGTGCGCGCCGCCTCGCCGGTATCGACCGATCACAGCACCAGGCCCCGGCTCCATCGGAGCCGGGGCCTGCCTGTGATCCGGGGCGCTCCGACCGGTGCTCTCAGTCGGCGACGGAGAGCAGAGCGATGGTGCGAAGCGACGACACGGTGTGTGTGAGCAGACCCTTGACGACGAGCTTTCGGCTCAGGATCTGCCCCAGGACCTTCGCCCCACGCCTGGTGAAGAACCCGACGGGTGCGAGGCCGCCTGCCTTCATCTTGAGCTGGGACACGTCGAGGATCTGGTCGACGGTGGCGTGCACAGCCACGCTGGGGTCGCCGTGGACGCCGTTCCGGAGGATCACGCCGTGGTGCGAGAACTCGACGGTCGCCTGGGTCCCGGTGTCCGTGCTGATCACGGCCACCGGCCGGGACATGCTTCGGGCGACGCGGACCAGCTCGGGCTTGGTGGCGAAGTTCTGTGCGAGCAGCATGCTCAGGATGTTGGCGACGCCATTGGCCTCGTCGCCGTCGTGGCACGTGACGGTATACGTCTGCGTGTCATTGGCCATGTCTGGATCCGATCTAGGAGACGACGCGGTGCGCCGTCCGGGCAACAGTGGGATTGCCGAGGCGCGCCCGCGGCCCCGTCTCCCGACGGGACCGCGGGCGTAGTGATCGTGGGGAGCGTGAGCCGTCGACCGCGATCGACGTGTCGCGCCAGAGGAATCAGACCTCCCAGTCGGTGTCGATCTGACCGAACGTCCGCAGGAAGTGGTTGAACGCCTCGGCATTCCGGATGGCGAGCTGAACGTTGCCCTCCACCAGCTTCAGCTGGCCGCCCATGAGCAGCTTCCCCGCCTCCGACATCCCCTCGGCGGCCTCGCGGTAGTACTTGACCTTCGACACCAGGCCGAAGTCGACCGGGCCGGTGGACGGGGTGTTGCTCCACTCGGTGAGCTTGCCGCCCTTGAAGGTGAAGTACGTCGTGACGTCCTTGTCCTGCAGCCCGAGGAACATCGGGTGATCGAAACTTTCGGGGTCCTGGAACCCGTCGTACACGGCCTGGTTGGAGTTGATGGCCTCCATCGCGGCGGCGCACCACTCGTCGGACAGGAACTTGAGTGCCATGCGGGCTACTCCTCTTGACATCGTTGTACCGAGGTTGCCGGTGTGATCCCGCGATGGAAGCGGGGAGAGTCGCCGGCTACGTCGCATTCTTGGGACTCCGGCAGATGCAGCCTCCGTCGACAACGGCTCAAACCAGTCGGTCTTCTCCTCGTTCCGAGTGGTTGACGCGATCGATCACTGGTTGGTGCTCTCCTGCCGCGGGATCTGACTCGGGCTGTGGGCGCGTTTGTCGACCCGGCAGCGCGAGATCAGGCTTTTCGTCGGTTCGTCCTCATCGAGGCCCGCTCACGGCCGCGTGGCCGAGAACCTCGCCGGAACGCCTGCGGCGTGGCCTGTCGGCCCGGTGGCTTAGCACGGCCGGTCTCCCGGTCAAGGGCGCTCCGCTGGCGCTGCGCGTCGCTGCGCGACCGGCCTGCGGCCAGCCCTTGACCGCGAGCCTCGCTGGCCGTGCCGGGACGCCCTTACGGGCAGGCGGGGAACAAGCGCCCCGCCACCCGCAAGGGGTACCCGGGCCGTCAGGCCCGATGGCGATCGGAGGCCACCATGGGCGCAGTCGAGCACCGCACCAACACGCAGAACACCGGACGGGACACCGAGACCGCCCACGCCCGCCACGGCGTCGGGGGCGCGGTGGAGGTGATGGGGATGGTGCTACGCGTCGCCGGACCGGTGGCGTGCCGGGTGGACATGCAGTTCGCCGGGACCCCGGAGCGCCAGCTCGGCCTGTCGATGGGCACGGTCCTGATCTATCTGCGATCGCACTTCACGGCGCTGAAGGTGGCGCGGGCGTGGAGCTCCGCGGCGCCGCTGGCCGCGTCGTTGGCGCCGGTGCTGACCGGGTCGAAGCGGGGTGTGATGGCGCCGACGGGGCCGTGGTCGACGGCGACGATGGTGCGGTTGAACGGGTCTCCGAGCGTGACCGGGGGTCTGATCGAGCCGGTGGCGGGCACGGAGGCGACGCGGATGCTGCGGATGTGGGTCGGGCCGCTGGTGTGGGAGTTGTGTGACGGAGCGGCGTTCGCGGCGACGGTGAAGGGCTGGAAGCTGGCCGCGGACATGCTGGCTGTGGACAGCGACGACACATGATCATGGATGTGTGGATGGTTCGGCCCGGCCGCTGGCGCGGCCGGGCCGTCCGCGTCACCGTGCACGCATGAGATGGCAGGTCGGGGTGCTGCGGCCGGTGGCAGAGAACGTCGACTGGACCGCTCGTGGAGACGCGGCGGACTGGGCCACAGCCCGTCGGGAGGCAGCGGATGCACTGCGCGGATTGATCGTGGGGGAGGGGCGGGTGCAGGAGTACCGGATCGAGGTCGACGGGATGCCGGGGATCGTGTGGCCGGGACTTGACGAGCGCGGCGCCTTGGACGCGGCTGGAATCGACGACGTCATGCCGGGCGAGCGGAACCTAGCGCACACTTGGACACTCTGACCTGCGATACCGGCCAGCGAAGCTTCCTCTGCAAGCGTGACCCCACCCGGGGTGGTGCGCCACCACTCAGCTGGCAGCACTACTTTCGTACAGCACTGCAACTCTGCCGCCAGCTCGTCTGGAGCATCTGCCTTCGCTACGGTCAGTTCGGTGACGGTGTGCGAGGCTCAGACGAATGACGCGACGTCGACGATGACGCGTCGAGTTCGCGGGCGTGGCCTGTTCGTGCCGACGGTGGAGGCGACGCTCCATCCGGTGCTCCGAGATCTAGCCATCCGCCTACCTGGCGCAGCACGCGGCTGCAGGCTTTTCGAAGAGTTCGAGGGTCCGTGGGGTGTGCCAGATCTCGTTGCGCTCGTCGCGGGCGAAGACGCGGTGCAGGCGCGTCGGGACGCGGGGGTTCCGCCGCTGCGTAGTGAACTGGACTGCCGTGTCGTGAACGCGGCGTCGCAGTGGTCGGACCAGCAGCGCCTAGAGAATCTGGTGGGGGCAGCGCCAGCTACATCCCGCCGTCGAGTGGCTCGGCTGATACGCCACGGCGCGCTGCAGCGTGACCGCCATGGGCGGTTGCGCGCGGCACCAGGGCTCGCCCCTATGGGGCGGGTATGGGCGTTGGAAGCGAAGGTCGATGCGTGGCGAACGGGCCTGGGACAGGCGCATCGTTATCGGTTGTGGGCCGACGGCGCCGTCCTGGTGTTGGGCCGCAGCGCGGTCAGGCACGACGAACTCTCGCGTCGAGCGGAGCAGCTGCGTGTGGGGGTGTTCAGCGATGGGCGCTGGGTTCGACGTCCTCGCCTGGCCGTTCCGAACCGGGCACGACGCCTATGGGCGTCGGAGCACGTGGCGCTTGCTCTGTGGTTTGGGCATGGCCTGGATCTGTCGTCGGAGACTCGCTCGAGGTAACTGATGCCGGAACCGTTCGCGGGGCTGCATCCCGTTCCGAGCGGGCTAGATGAGTCAGAGCTCTTCGCACCGGGCGTAGAGCTCGAACCCGGCACGCAGCTCGGTGATCCATCGAGTCTGTTCGGGACGGCCGAGATCGTTGAGACCTAGCGCGATAGCCCGATTCCACGCATCGTCCGCGGTCTGCAGAAGGCGCCGAGCAGCGGGGACACGGGCCGCAGCGTTCGCGCCGGCCGCATCCAGGTGGGCGACAAGAGCGGCGACGGCGTCTAGATGCTGGTCGCGCCGTTCGGCCTCGTTGCTGGGCAGGTCCCGTTGTCCGCGCATCTCACGCGCGAAGTCGGCGTCACGGTCGTCGAGAGCTTCGGCGACATCGCCGCGCAGCCGGGCAAGCAGCCCGGGATGAGGGCACCAACGCCGGTTCAGCCCGCCGCCACCGGTCTGAAAGAGGCTGGGCGAGCAGACACGCTGTTTGGAATACCAGCCGGTACCCAGCCCGTCAGCACCTGCGGCCAGAGCTGGTAGTGCGGCGACATCGGCTCCATGCCCCAAGCTGACCGAGGCGCGGCGGGCCAGTGAATGCACGCTCCGGGCCAGCCCGGCGGTAGAATAGCGGTCGGTGAGATCGGGCGGAAAATCGGGATTGTCGCGTAGGACGGTGACGTGCCACTGAGGCGCACGCAGCGTGACAAGGCGGCCCAAGTAATCGTCAAGGGCGTGGCCGGCGGCCCAGAACGAACGCCGGCCCACGAGAGCTTGGCGGACGTCGGGCTGCTGTCGACGGGCTTCATCGGCGAGTGCGAGCGCGCAATCGGCGGCGGCACCGGTGGGATGGTCGAGCACCCTGGTAGGGGCGGTCGGAGCGATCCCCAGGCTGTGCTGGACAGCGAGGACTGCTTCGACGTGGGAGCGCAGGGCGAGCGGATTCGCGAGATTGGCGAAGCCATCTGGCCATAACGACCAGGTGTCGTAGTTCGCCCGCAAGTTTGTGCCTTGGAGAAGAGCCGCGTGGGTGCTGGGATCGAGCAGGATCTCGACGCCGGGGCGGTGCTCACGGACTCGGTCGACGACCTGAGCAGCGTCGCAGTGGCGCGGCCGCGAGGTCAGCGGGGTGTGGAACGGGTCGATGATGACCCCCTGCGCCCGCCCCGCGGCCAGCTGCGCGCACGCCCAGTTTGTGTGGCCGGCCGCGGCGCTGTCATGGATCAGCAGCGAGGTGCTCATGGCCGTACCGCTCCAGCGGTCAAGGCGGCTAGCAGCTCTGTGGCGTCGAGATATCGACGGGCAGGCTGGCGGTGAAGGCAGGTGTCGATGATCAGGGCGATCTCGGCTGGCAGATCCGGGCGATGATGGTTGACCGGAACCACTGCGCCGGCGCGCAGCCGCTCGTAGTACTCGTCCTCGGCGCCGCGGTGGTCTACAGGAAAGTAGGTGGTGGCGGCGATGTAGGCGAGGATCCCGACGGCGTAAACATCGGAGTACGTGTCGGGTGTGGCCCCGGGGAGGTGTTCGGGGCTACGGAACCCACGAGTGCCGGGCTGGTACACCCCAGTGATCGAGGCGGCAGCCAGGTGCTTGGCGTAGCCAGGATCCATCAACGTCCACACCCCCGAGCTGCGGCGACGCACGTTGCCGGGGCTGAGATCACGATGCACGACGGCGCGCCCGTGGAGGATCTGCAGCGCCTCGGACAGTCCGACGAGTAGGTCGGTGACGTCGTCGCCGCTCCAAGCGCTGCCGAAGAGTTCATCGAGGTCGTGGCCGTCAAGGCGCTCCTCGAGCCAGGCCACACCGTCGGGACGATGTTCATCCGGGCCCAACCCGATGATCGGCGAACGCAACCCGACGAGGCGTAGGTCGTCAACTTCACCCAGAAGCCCGACCTCACGACGAGCCCGCTCAAGGACCTGCTGCTGCGGCGCACGTACCTCGATGACCTTGAGCACCACGAGCTCGTCACCACGACGGCCAGCACGGACGACCTTCTGGCCACCGTCGCGCAGGCTGGTCAGGTCCGTCACCCCCAGCCTCGAGGCGGCTTGCTCGATCAGCTCATCCACCATCGAGGCCTCCCTGTGCCGACGACGGTGCCCCCAGTGGTGGGGGATCGTGGCCCGGTGTCGACAAGGGAGACGTTAGAACCGGACGAACCCGACGAGACTTGAATCTGAGATCACTCCCGTGTTATTCGCGCCCAGTGTCACGCCTACAACGCTGAGCGGTAACGGGATTAGGCTATTCAGACCGATGATTAGACCGAATGCGCTCAGGTGTTCCCAGGTTTCTGGAATCTGGGTGGGGTGATGTGGCCGGGCGCCGGTGTGGGCTCAGACGGCCGCACGAAGGATCATGTGACCTTGCCTCGGGTCGACCGTAGACGCTGATCAAACTACCGTCTACGAAGCGGAAACTTGATCGCCGCCACGAATCGGGGCCATGGCGGGAGCTGCCGGATGGTGTCCAGCTCCGCCACCTCCTTGTCGTGCCAGACTTGGTGGCGTCGATCGGCCTCAGTGATTTTCCGGTCGAGCCGGACTGAATCATTTTCGATCCGCTGACCCCAGCGTTCACCGACGCTGTGGATCTGCCGTCCCATCACCTCCCACTGTTCCGGGGCCAGCTTCGGCGTGGTCGGCTTCTTTCGTCGGGCCGGAGACCAGCTAGCAGGGCCGGGCAAGGGGATCGAGATGCGGAACGGCATGATCAGTGATTGTCGCAAGCGCGTCCGCGCTACAGCAGATCCCGCCGAGGCGAAGAGATCAGCCCGGACGGATTGCTAGCCCCGGCTCTTCATGAGCGTTCCGGCGTGTCGGTGCCCGGATAGACGAAAGTGCCTCGCTACCAGGGGAAACTGTGCTTGCTGAGGGCGCAGGATCATCTGATGGAGAGGCACTTTCGAGGTGCAGACTACAACGACCAGGCCGAGGATCACCGCAACCGCCGACGGTGAGGGCGTGGTGTCGCACGCCGGGTCGCGGCTGCTGGCCGACGTCGCGGACCGGACCACGCTGACCGCCCAGCTCGCCGAGGAGCTGGCCGGGCTGCGCAGGCCCCGGTCCCGGCATGATCCGGGGCGGGTGCTGGTCGACATGGCGGTCGCGG
>NZ_WWFY01001238.1:0-6529 GCF_009864975.1 Pseudonocardia sp. SID8383 | reverse complement strand
GGTCGCCGACGCCGTCGCGAAGGCCGAGCACCGCGTGGAACGCCGCCGCGCCGCGCTGCCGCGGATCTCCTACCCCGCGACACTGCCGGTCTCCGCGCGCCGCGAGGAGATCGCCGACGCGATCCGCGACAACCAGGTCGTGATCGTCGCCGGGGAGACCGGATCCGGGAAGACGACGCAGCTGCCGAAGATCTGCCTCGAGCTGGGCCGCGGTGTGCACGGGATGATCGGGCACACCCAGCCGCGGCGGCTCGCCGCGCGCACCGTCGCCACCCGGATCGCCGAGGAGCTGGGCGTCGAGCTCGGCGGGGCGGTCGGCTGGAAGGTCCGGTTCACCGACGCCGTCGGCGACTCGACCATGGTCAAGCTGATGACCGACGGCATCCTGCTGGCCGAGCTGGCCGGCGACAAGGACCTGCTGGCCTACGACACGCTGATCATCGACGAGGCGCACGAGCGCAGCCTCAACATCGACTTCATCCTCGGGTACCTGACCCGGCTGCTCCCCCGCCGTCCGGACCTGAAGGTCGTCATCACCTCGGCGACGATCGACCCGGAGCGCTTCGCCCGGCACTTCGGCACGGCCACCGAGGGCAGCGACCCGACCCCGGCCCCGATCGTCGAGGTCTCCGGGCGCACGTTCCCGGTCGAGGTGCGCTACCGCCCCGTCGTCGACCCGGACGACCCGGACGCCGATCCCGACCGGCAGCTGGACGACGCGATCGGCGACGCCGTCGTCGAGCTCCAGCGCGAGGGACCGGGCGACGTGCTGGTGTTCCTGCCCGGTGAGCGCGAGATCCGCGAGGCCACCGAGGCCCTGGAGCGGCGCAACCTGCGGAACACCGAGATCCTGCCGCTCTACGCCCGACTGTCGACGGCCGAGCAGCAGCGTGTCTGGGCGCCGCACGCGGGCAACCGGGTCGTGCTGGCCACCAACGTCGCCGAGACCTCGCTGACCGTGCCCGGCGTCCGCTACGTCGTGGACACCGGCACCGCGCGCATCTCGCGCTACTCGCGCCGCCTCAAGGTGCAGCGGCTGCCGATCGAGAAGATCTCCCAGGCCTCGGCGAACCAGCGCTCCGGTCGCTGCGGCCGCACCTCGGACGGCATCGCGATCCGGCTGTACGCCGAGGACGACTTCGACGCCCGCCCCGAGTTCACCGACCCGGAGATCCTGCGGACCAACCTGGCCTCGGTCGTGCTGCAGATGATCGCGCTGGACCTGGGGGAGATCTCGGAGTTCCCGTTCGTCGAGCCGCCGGACCGGCGCGCCGTCGCCGACGGCCTGGACCTGCTGCACGAGCTCGGCGCGCTGCGCCCGGACCGGCGCTCGCTGACCGCGGTCGGACAGTCGCTGGCGCGGCTGCCGGTGGACCCGCGGCTGGGCCGGATGCTCGTGGAGGCGCACCGCAACGGCTGTCTGCGCGAGGTGCTGGTCATCGCCGCCGCGCTGAGCGTGCAGGACCCGCGCGAGCGGCCCACCGAGCAGCGCCAGGCCGCCGACGACAAACACCGCCGCTTCGGTGAGGACGGCTCGGACTTCCTGGCCTACCTGCGGCTGTGGGACCACCTGAACGCCCGCCGCGACGAGCTGTCGGGCAGCCGGTTCCGCCGCGAGCTGCGTGAGGACTTCCTGCACTACCTGCGGGTGCGCGAGTGGTGGGACCTGCACGGCCAGCTCCGCCAGGCCGCCCGCAGCTCCGGCATGGATCTGAACGACCACGACCCCGAGTGGCCGCGGCACGCCGACCGGATCCACCAGTCCGTCCTCGCCGGTCTGCTGTCGCAGATCGGCATGCAGGACCCGCTCGCCGAGAAGGGCACCGGGAAGGGCGCCGGGAAGGAGCGGAAAGGCCCGAAGGACTACCTCGGTGCCCGCGGCGCGAAGTTCGCGATCTGGCCCGGCTCGGGCCTGGCGCGCAAGCCCCCGCGCTGGGTGATGGCCGCCGAACTCGTCGAGACGACGAGATTGTGGGCGCGGACCGTCGCACCGGTCCAGCCGGACTGGATCGAGCCCCTCGCCGGACATCTCGTCAAGAAGACATACTCGGAACCGCGCTGGTCACGTACGCGCGCGTCCGCCGTCGCGACCGAACGGGTCACCCTGCACGGGCTGCCGCTGGTGGCCGACCGCAGCGTCGCCTACGGCCGGATCGACGCCGAGGTGAGCCGCGACCTGTTCCTGCGGCACGCCCTCGTCGAGGGCGACTGGGAGACCCGGCACCCGTTCTTCCATGCCAACCGGGAGCTGCTCGATAGCGTCGAGGAGCTGGAGCACCGGGCCCGGCGCCGCGATCTGGTCGTCGACGAGGACACCCTGTTCGCCTTCTACGACGAGCGGGTCCCCGCCGACGTCGTCTCCGGAGCGCACTTCGACCGGTGGTGGAAGAAGGAGTCGAGGCAGGCCCCGGACCGGCTGACCTACACCGAGGAGATGCTCGCGACCGAGGCCGCGAAGCAGGTCGACCGCGCCCATTACCCCGACCACGTCGAGGCGGGCGGGCTGACGCTGCCGCTGTCCTACGCGTTCGAGCCCGGCCATCACGAGGACGGCGTGACCGTCGACGTGCCGGTGGCGGCACTGAACCAGGTAGACCCGACGCCGTTCACCTGGCAGGTGCCCGGGCTGCGCGAGGAGCTCGTCACCGCGCTGATCCGGACGCTGCCGCGGAACCTGCGGCGCAACTTCTCCCCCGCCCCGGACCACGCGAAGGCGGTGCTGGCCCGGCTGCGCGGCGAGACCGGCCGGCGGCCGCTGCTCGACGTCCTGGAGGACGAGCTCGGCCGGATGCGCGACGTGGAGATCCGGCGCGAGGACTGGGAGCTGGAGCGGCTGCCCGAGCACCTCACGGTGACCTTCCGGGTGCTCGACGAGTCCGGTGCCGAGCTGGCCCGCGACACCGACCTGGACAGGCTGCGCCGCGCCCTCGCCCCGAAGGTGCGGGAGGAGCTGGCCGCCGCGGGCAGCGACGTCGAGGCGACCGGGCTGACGTCGTGGACGATCGGCGAGCTCCCCCGCGAGCTGCCGATCCGGCGTGGCGCGCACACGGTCACCGGCTACCCGGGCCTGCGCGACCGCGGCACGAGCGCCGACGTCCGGGTGTACGCGACGGCGCCCGAGCGCGACCCCGCCCACCACCGCGGGGCCCGGCGGCTCCTGCTCCTCAACACCACCCACCCGGGGAAGCAGGTGCAGCGCGGCCTGGACAACCGGGCGCGGCTGGCCCTGTCGCGCAACCCGCACGGCTCGCTCGACGCCCTGCTCGACGACTGCACCACCGCCGCGGCCGATCACCTGATGGCCCGGGGCGGCGGCGACCCGTTCGACGGGGCGCAGTACGCACGACTCGCGGAGCTGCTGCGGATGCGGCTGCCGTCGACGACGTTGCAGGTCCTCGACGCCGTACGCGGCGTGCTGGAGGTCTGGCACCGGGTCGGTGCGGCGCTGGCGGACCTGCGCGGTCCCGCCACCCGCGACGGCGTCGCCGACGTGACGGCGGTCGTGGGCCGGCTGACCGCGCCGGGCTTCGTCACCGCCGCCGGGGCGACCCGGCTCGGCGACGTGAAGCGCTACCTGCAGGGCTGCGAGCTGCGGCTGGAGAAGCTGCGCGCCGACCCCGCCCGCGACGCCCGGTGGACCGCCGAGATCGCGCCGGTCGAGGCGGAGTACCGCGGGCTGCTGGCCGCCCTGCCCGAGCACACGCCGCCGTCGCCCGCGCTGCGCGAGATCGGGTGGATGCTCGAGGAGCTGCGCATCTCGCTGTACGCGCACCCGATGAAGACCCGCCATCCGGTGTCGGTGCAGCGGATCGAGCGGGCGATCGACGCGCTCTGAGGCGTGACCGTCGGGGGTCGCAGGCACACTGCCGCCATGACCGATGCACCCGTTGCCAGGTTCGCACTGTTCGCGCTCGACTGCCCGGACCCGCTGGAGCTCGCCCGGTTCTACTCGGCGATCACCGGCTGGCCGGTCCAGGGGCCGACCGACACCGACCCCGACTGGGTCGAGCTCGACCCGGGCGGCGCGGGCGCGACCCTGGCGTTCCAGCAGATCTCCGAGGGAGAGTTCACCCCGCCGGAGTGGCCCGGGCAGGTGCGGCCGCAGCGCGGGCACGTCGACTTCGACGTGCCCGACCTGGACGCCGGGGAGGCCGCGGTGCTGGCGCTCGGCGCCACCCGGCACGAGGTCCAGCCCGCGCCGGACAGCTTCCGGGTCTTCCTCGACCCGATCGGGCACCCGTTCTGCCTGGTGCGGGCCTGAGTTCCGCCCGGCGGAACCCCGGTGATTCTGTGAGGATCAGGTCTCCGTCGACGGCGAGGGGCCCGCGATCATGACCGCACCGACCACTCCGTACACCGAGCTGGGCGAGGCTCTGGGCACCGACTTCTTCTCGGTGCGCGACCAGTTCACCGACGAGCAGTGGCAGCGCTTCGCCGACACCCGCACGTTCGTCGACGCCGAGGTCCTCCCCGGCATCAACGACTACTGGGAGCGCGCCGAGCTGCCCTGGCACCTGTTCCGGCGCCTCCCCGAGCTCGGGATCGTCGGCGAGGACATCCGGGGCTACGGGGCGGCCGGGATGAGCCCGCTCGCGCTCGGCCTCGTGCACATGGAGCTGCACCGCGGGGACGGCTCGCTCGGCACGTTCCTCGGGGTGCACGCGGGCCTGGCGATGAAGGCGATCGCGATGTGCGGCTCGGAGGAGCAGAAGCAACGCTGGCTGCCGTCGATGTCCACCATGGACAAGTTGGGCGCGTTCGCGCTGACCGAGCCGATGCACGGTTCGGACTCGGTCGCGCTGGAGACCACCGCGACCCGCGACGGGGACCACTGGGTGCTGCGCGGGTCGAAGCGCTGGATCGGTAACGGCAGCGTCGCGGACCTGGTGGTCGTGTGGGCGCGCGACACCGACTCCGGCGAGGTGCTCGGGTTCGTCGTCGAGACCCCGGCGGAGGGCTACGAGGCCACCGTCATCCCGGGCAAGGTGTCGCTGCGGGCACTCTGGCAGGCCGACATCGAGCTGGACGGGGTCCGGGTGCCGGAGGAGAACCGGCTGACCGAGGCGCGGACGTTCGCCGACTGCGCCGCGGTGCTGGCCACCACCCGGGGCACCTGCGCCTGGATGGCACTGGGCCACGCGACCGCCGGCTACGACGCCGCCCTGCGCTACGCGCTGGAGCGCGAGCAGTTCGGCAAGCCGCTGGCGAGCTTCCAGATCGTGCAGCAGCGGCTCGTCGCGATGCTCGCCGACCTGACCGGCATGCAGCTCTACTGCATGCAGTCCGCCCGGCTCGCCGAGGTGGGCAAGCTGTCGCCGACCGTCGCGGGGCTGGCGAAGATGCACAACACCCGGACCGCCCGCAAGATCCTCTCCGAGGCGCGGGACCTGCTCGGCGGCAACGGGATCCTGCTGGAGCACCACGTCGTGCGGCACTGGGCCGACATCGAGGCCATCCACACCTTCGAGGGCACCGAGACGATCCAGACCCTCATCGTGGGCCGGGACGTGACCGGGATCAGCGCGTTCACCTGATCCCGGCGGGCGGGGTCAGGCTGCCAGGTCGCGGGGGCCGGGCGTCTCCCGGCCGAAGCGACGGGCCAGGTCGGCCTCGACGCGGCGGTCCGAGCGGCGCTCCAGCCACCGCCGCCCCCGTGCGGTCCGCGCGACGAGCAGCGACTCGACCAGGTTGCGCAGCACCTGCGACGGCCACATCCACGCCGCGGTCACCGGCAGGTCCAGGTCGCGCAGGCCCTCGGCGCGCAGGAACACCCGCAGCAGCGACAGCAGCCGTCGTCGCTCCCAGGCGCCGCGGAACCGGTCGGCGGGGCCACCGGTCCGCTCGCTGCGCAGCCCCTCGACGAGCGCGCCCGCGAGCAGCGGGCCTGCCGGGGTGACGTCGCCCTGGGTCAGCACGACGTGGTGGTTGAACGCGTTCTGGGCGCGCTCGGTGTCGAACAGCCAGTCGTCGTCGACCCCCATCAGCCACCCGACGTAGCGCCACAGGTGCATGATCGCGTCGCCGTCGGCGCGCGGGACGTGGCGTCCGAGCAGGCGGCAGCCGAGGATCGCGGTGCTGTTGAACAGCCCGAGCGTGGCCGCGGCGTCGGCCTGGTTGATCGGCAGCCCGTGGCCGGCGACGTCGTAGCGGTCGCCCCGCTCGAACCGCTCAGCGACGAGGGCGTGCATGGCGCGCACGTGCAGCGTCGCCGCCCAGCCCGCACCACCGGGCACCATCCCGCCGGGACGGCTCACGGCGAACGCCCACGCCTGAGTCTCGCCGAGGCGGCGCATCGCGCCGGCGCCGGTGAGCCCACCGGTGCGGACGAGCAGCTCGGTGGGGCCGCCGTAGCGGTAGCCGCCGATCAGCGAGAGTCCCAGCAGCACGTCGTCGCGGCTGCGGCCGAGCCTGCGGTAGGCGCGGGCGCCGCGCTCGAGCAGGTCCCGGTCCAGCCAGTCCGGGTCCGGGGTGACCGCGGCGAGGAAGTCCCGCAGCGCGGGCGGGGCGTCGGCCGGCGCGGCGCCCGCGG
>NZ_WWFY01001237.1:0-12474 GCF_009864975.1 Pseudonocardia sp. SID8383 | reverse complement strand
TGCCTCGGAGCACGCCAGCGTCCCGTCGAGCAGCCCGGACGTGGTCGACAGCGCCAGGGTCGCGCCCGCGGACTGCCCGGCCAGCACCAGCCGCGCGGGATCCAGACCCGCCTCGCCCGCGTGCGCGCGCACCCAGTCGACGGCGCACGCGACGTCGCGCTGCTGGTCGCGGCCGACGGGCTCGGGCGGCGGTAACCGGTAGTCCACCGCCGCGACCGCCCAGCCGCGCTCGGCGAGCCACCGGTTCAGCGCGGTGCGGTCGCCGCGGTCCCCGCTCGTCCACGACCCGCCGTGCACCCACACCATCGTCGGGTGCGGACCCGCGCCGGTCGGCAGGTAGAGGTCCAGCGTGCGGCCGGGGGCGAACTCCACCGACCGGTCCGGCCGCCCGTCGGGCTGGCCCAGCTCGGTCAGCGTCGCCGTCCAGTCCAGCGGGACGCCCTGCGCCGACGCCGCACGGCCCTGTGCGGCCAGCACCGTGACCGACCCGACGACCGCGGCCAGTGCGAGCACCGCCGTCGCGACTCCGGTGAACCGGGCACCCGCGGCCCGCGCCGCCAGCCCGAACAGGATCCCCAGCACCCCGGCCAGGGCGACGTGCAGCGGATACGCGCCCGACAGGAACGACCCCGCGAGCCCGATCCCCGGGGTCCCGGGGCGGAAGGTCCCCACCAGCACGACCAGCAGCAGCGCGGCCCACACCCACGCGAGGATCCGGAGGAACGACGTCACCTGCGCACCCTGTCATCCCGGTCCGAGCGGCCCGGCCCGGACCCGCCGGTCCGGCGTGCCCGCACCGGGTGGGACCGCCTCCACCGGTACGGTTCTCGAACGGCCGTGCGGATCCGAGGCGAGGGGGACGCGGTGCGGGTGCTCGGGGTCGACCCCGGACTGACGCGGTGCGGGATCGGCGTCGTCGAGGCCGGTGCGGGCCGGACCGTCGGGTTCGTCGACGTCGGCGTCGCCCGCAGCGAGCCGGGCCTGCCGCTGGAACGACGGTTGCTCACCGTCGCCGACGAGGTGGAGCGCTGGGTGGCCCGGCACCGCCCCGACGTGATCGCCGTCGAGCGGGTGTTCAGCCAGAACAACGTCCGCACCGTGATGGGCACCGCGCAGGTCAGCGGGGTCGTCGCGCTGGTCGCCGCACGGGCCGGGCTGCCGGTCGCCTTCCACACCCCCAGCGAGGTCAAGGCTGCCGTCACCGGGGAGGGCCGCGCGGGCAAGGCGCAGGTCACCGCGATGGTCACCCGGCTGCTCGGCCTGGACACACCCCCGAAGCCGGCCGACGCCGCCGACGCGCTCGCGCTGGCCATCTGCCACTGCTGGCGCTCCCCGATGATCGACCGGATGGCGCAGGCGCAGGCCCGCGCAGAGGAGCTGGCCGCGGTGCACCGGGCCCGGCTCGCCGAGGCGCAGCGGGAGCGGGGAGGCGCCCGGCCCAGTGCCGCCCAGCAGTGGGCCGCGGCCCGCGCGGCCGCCGACGCCCGGTCCGCCGGCGGGTGGGGCGCACGCTGACCCGTCTCGCCCGGTGGTGGCGTGGTGTCGCGTGCGGTTCCGTCGGTGCGGCCCGGTAGCGTCGGTGCCTCGAACGGTCGTTCGTGGGAGGGGGACCTGTCAGTGATCCACTCGGTGCGCGGTCCGGTGCTGGGGATCGGGCTGGACCACGCCGTCGTCGAGGTCGGCGGGGTCGGGCTCGCGGTGTACGCCACGCCCGCCACGCTGGGCGGGCTGCGTCGCGGCGAGGAGGCCCGGCTGCCGACCACGCTGGTGGTGCGGGAGGACTCCCTGACTCTCTACGGGTTCGCCGACGCCGAGGAACGCGAGCTGTTCCTGCTGCTGCAGACGGTGTCCGGGATCGGGACGCGGCTCGCGCTCGCCACGATCGCGGTGCTGGAGCCGGACACGCTGCGCCGCGCACTCGCCGACGGCGACCTCGCCGTGCTCACCCGCATCCCCGGCGTCGGGCGCAAGAGCGCCGAGCGCCTGGTCGTGGAACTGCGCGACAAGGTGACCGCGCCCGTCGCGGTGCCCGCGGGTGCGGTCGCGGCCGCGCCGGCCCCGGTGCTCGGGGTGCGCGAGCAGGTCGTCGAGGCGCTGCTCGGGCTCGGCTTCACCCAGCGCCCGGCCGAGCAGGCCGTGGACGCGGTGCTGGCCCACGCCCCCGACACCGACGCCCGGGACCTGCTGCGGACCGCGCTGTCGAGTCTCGGCAGGTCGCGGTGACCGACCCCGGCCCCGACCCCTACGCCGGGGTCGACGGACATCTCGACGAGCGGGCCGTCGATACCGGGGTCCAGCCCGGGGACACCGACGTCGAGGCGTCGCTGCGGCCCCGGTCGCTCGAGGAGTTCGTGGGGCAGCCACGGGTCCGCGAGCAGCTGCAGCTGGTGCTGGAGGGCGCGCGGCGCCGCGGCGACCCGCCGGACCACATCCTGCTGTCCGGCCCGCCCGGCCTCGGCAAGACCAGCCTCGCCATGATCATCGCCCAGGAGATGGGCGCCGCGATCCGGCTGACGTCGGGCCCCGCGCTGGAGCGGGCGGGGGACCTCGCCGCGATGCTGTCCAACCTCGTGCCCGGCGACGTGCTGTTCATCGACGAGATCCACCGCACCGCCCGCCCCGCCGAGGAGATGCTTTATCTCGCGATGGAGGACTTCCGGGTCGACGTGGTGGTCGGCAAGGGTCCGGGCGCCACCTCGATCCCGCTCGACGTCGCACCGTTCACCCTGGTCGGGGCCACGACGCGGGCCGGGTCGCTGACCGGTCCGCTGCGCGACCGGTTCGGGTTCACCGGGCAGATGGAGTTCTACGACGTCCCCGAGCTGGACCGCGTGCTCCGCCGTGCCGCCGGGATCCTCGGCATCGACCTGCGCGCGGACGGCGCGGCCGAGATCGCCGGGCGCTGCCGCGGCACCCCGCGGGTGGCGAACCGGCTGCTGCGCCGGGTCCGCGACTACGCCGAGGTCCGCGCGGACGGCGTGGTCACCCGGGAGGTCGCCCGCGACGCGCTGGCCGTCTACGACGTCGACGAGCTCGGCCTCGACCGGCTCGACCGCGCCGTGCTCGGCGCGCTGGTCCGCTCCTTCCACGGCGGCCCGGTCGGCGTCTCGACCCTCGCCGTCGCCGTGGGGGAGGAGCCGGGGACCGTCGAGGAGGTCTGCGAGCCCTACCTGGTGCGGGCCGGGATGATCGCCCGCACCCCGCGCGGGCGGGTCGCGACCCCGCTGGCCTGGACCCACCTCGGGCTGGCCCCGCCCGCGGACGCACCGGCCGGGCACCGGGTCGACCCGCTGTTCTGACCCGGCGTGCCGTCGGGGCACCGGAGTGCGCGGGCCGTCACACATGGGAGGATCCGGACGGACCGAACGGATCGGGCACCGCCCGGCCGGGACCACGGGCACCCTGGTGTCCGCACACCGCGCGGAGTCCTCCGGACACCGCGTGCCCGGCGGGCGTCCTGATGCGGGCGCCCCGGAACGATCCGGGCGTCCGGCTCGTTCCGGGGCGTGTCGGGCAGCCGGCGGGCCCGGGTGACGCCGTTCGGCCCGTCGCACTGCGACGAGCGGTCCGCCTCCGGGAGGGGGCCGGCCGTCGGTGTCGGTCCCGGCTGGCACACTCACGATTACGAGACGAGACGGAGACCCCGCACGATGACTTCAATCCTCGCCCAGCAGGCCGGTGGCGGCTCGAGCATCTTCTCCCTGCTGCCGTTCCTCATCATCCTGCTGCTGTTCGTGCCGTTGTTCCTGAACGGCCGCAAGCAGCGCAGGCAGATGGCGGAGACGCAGGCGATGCAGCAGGCGCTGGAGGACGGCGACGTCGTCGTCACCACGTCCGGGCTGCGGGGCACCATCGTCGACGCCTCGTACGAGGACACGATCGACCTCGAGATCGCCGAGGGCGTGGTCACCACCTGGCTGCGTGCGGCGATCCGGGAGAAGGTCGCGACCGACGAGGCGACGGAGGAGACCGTCGCCGAGCCGGCCGACAAGGACGCGTCGGAGAACAAGCCGACGATCCACTGAGCACGTCGGGAACGGGCCGGGCGGCCCGTTCCGGCGGCCTCGGCGTCCGTACCGGGCCCGGCCGCGGCTCTGCCGCACCGGCCCGGTGGGACGGCGACCGACCGTGAGGCCGGCCGCGGCCGCCGCACGAGTCGGATCAGGAGAACGATCACGTGGCAACGTCGTCGGGGCAGCAGCACGTGCGCCCCTGGCGCTACCTGACGGCCTTCGCAGGCATCGTCGTGGTGCTGTACGCACTGGTGTTCCTCACCGGGGGCGGCAACCTCACGCCGAAGCTGGGCATCGACCTGCAGGGTGGCACCCGCGTCACGCTCACCGCCCGCACCACCGACGGGCAGCCACCGCCGCGTGACCAGCTGATCCAGGCGCAGGACATCATCGAGCAGCGCGTCAACGGGCTCGGTGTCAGCGGCGCCGAGGTCCAGCTGGACGGCAGCAACATCGTCATCACCGTCCCCGGCGACGCCGGCGAGCAGGCCCGCTCCCTGGGCCAGACCGCGCAGCTGCGCTTCCGCGAGGTGCTGCAGGGCCCCGTCCCCGCGAACCAGGCCGCCGGGCAACAGCCCGCGCCGGGCCAGGACGCGCAGTCCAGCCAGGCCCCCGCGAGCCAGGCCCCCGCGAGCCCCGCCCCGGCGCAGCCGCAGGGCATGGGCGAGCAGAGCCGTTCCGTCGCGCCGGTCGCGCAGGTCTCGCCGCTGCAGGACCCGCCACCGACACCCGTGCCGTCCCCGACGCCGAGCCCGGGCGGGCTCGCGCCGGACGACCCGCGCGTCGCCGCCGAGGTCACGAAGCTCCGCGAGACCCGGCAGAGCACCGACCAGGCCACCCAGCTGCAGGCGCTGCTGTCGCTGAACTGCGGCGCACCGGACCCCCTGCAGGGCTACGACGACCCGACCAGGCCGCTGGTCGCCTGCAGCGAGGACGGGCAGAACAAGTACCTGCTCGGCCCGTCGTTCCTCGAGGGCACCGAGATCGCCTCCGCCCAGGCCCAGCAGAACCAGCAGGGCGTCGGCTGGGTGGTCGGGCTGACCTTCAAGCCGCAGGGCGCCGACACCTGGGGCCGGTACACGACCGAGAACGTCGGCAAGAACGTCGCGTTCGTTCTCGACGGCGACGTCGTCTCGGCCCCGTCGATCAACCAGCCGATCTTCGGGCAGACCCAGATCTCGGGGCAGTTCAACCAGGACCGGGCCCAGCAGCTCGCCCAGGTGCTGCGCTACGGCTCGTTGCCGCTGTCGTTCGACTCCGGCAACGCCCAGACCGTCTCGGCCAGCCTCGGGCTGGCCTCGCTGGAGGCCGGGCTCATCGCCGGCGCCGTCGGCCTGGTGCTGGTGTTCGCCTATTGCCTGTTCTACTACCGCCTGCTCGGCATCCTGACGATCCTGTCGCTGGCCCTGTCCGGCCTGGTCGTCTACGCGGTGCTGATCCTGCTCGGGCGCTGGATCGGGTTCACCCTGGACCTGGCGGGCGTCGCCGGGTTCATCATCGCCATCGGCATCACGGCCGACTCGTTCGTGATCTTCTTCGAACGGCTCAAGGACGAGATGCGCGAGGGCCGCACCTTCCGCTCGGCCGTCCCGCGGTCCTGGGAGCGGGCGCGGCGCACGATCCTCACCGCCGACGCGGTCAGCTTCCTCGCCGCCGCGGTGCTCTACATCCTGGCAGTCGGCGAGGTCCGCGGCTTCGCGTTCACCCTGGGCATGTCCACGGTCCTCGACCTCGTCGTCGTGTTCCTCGTGACGTTCCCGCTGGTCGTGCTCATCTCCCGGTCGAGGTCGCTGGGCAGGCCCGGGCTGTCCGGGCTCGGCGCGGTCGACCGGATCGGGTCGCGGCACCGCCGTGCGAAGCCGGCCGTCGGCAGGCGCGCGGCCACCACCGGGAAGGGAGCGGGCGCATGACGAACCCCGAGTCGCTGTCGGGCTGGACCCGGCTCACCACCGGCACCGCGAACGTCGACATCATCGGCCGCCGCAGGACCTGGTACATCGGCTTCGGCGTGCTCATCGCCGTGTGCCTGCTCTCGCTGGTGTTCCGGGGCTTCAACCTCGGCATCGACTTCACCGGCGGCTCCCAGATCCAGCTGCCCGCCACCGGGGCGAACGGCGCGATCAGCACCCAGCAGGTCGACCGGGTCTACGAAGGCGTGATCGGCTTCGCGCCCGAGGTCACCCAGTCCGTCGGGTCCGGCGACGCCGCGTCGATCGTGCTGCAATCCGAGCCGCTGACCCCCGAGCAGCTCGTGCCGCTGCGCGAGGCGCTGTTCACCCAGCTGCAGCCGCTCGGCGCGGACGGCGCCCCCAGTGCCGCCTCGATCAGCGACTCGCAGGTCTCGGGCACCTGGGGCGGCGAGGTCACCACGCAGGCGCTGATCGCGCTGGCGGTGTTCATCGTCCTGGTCACGCTGTTCCTGGCGTTCTACTTCGAGCGGGCGATGGCCGCCGCGGCGCTGATCGCGCTCGTCAATGACATCGTCGTGACCGCCGGGGTGTACTCGATCATCGGGCTGGAGGTCACCCCGGCCACCGTGATCGGCCTGCTCACCATCCTCGGGTTCTCGCTCTACGACACCGTCGTCGTGTTCGACAAGGTCCGGGAGAACTCCCGCGGGCTGCTGAAGCTGACCCGGCGCACCTACGCCGAGGCCGCGAACCTCGCGCTGAACCAGACGCTGATGCGGTCGATGAACACCTCGCTCATCGCGATCCTGCCGGTGCTCGGCCTGCTCGTGATCGGTGTCGGTCTGCTCGGTGTCGGGACCCTGGCCGACCTGGCACTGGTGCAGCTGGTCGGCATGATCATCGGTGTCGTCTCGTCGCTGCTGCTGGCGACCCCGGTCCTGGTCGACATCAAGCTGCGCGACAAGCGGGTCCGCGACCAGGCCGCCCGGGTCGAGGCGCGTCGTGCCCGCGCGGCCGGCCGGGGCGGGACGGACTCGGACGTCGAGGACGATCCGGCCACCGATACCCTCGCCGCCGTGAGCTCCTCCGCACCCGCCGCCCCGCGTCCCGGCGCCCGCCCGACCGGCAAGACCGGACGGCGTCGCGGATGAGCGGGGCACAGGTCGACGGCATCCGGGTCGGGCCCGGAATCACCGGGGACTCCGCGGACGACCTGCTCCGGGTCGCCGAGCTGGTCCGCTCGGTACCCGACTACCCGCAGCCCGGGGTGCTGTTCCGTGACATCACCCCGGTGCTGGCGCACGGGGAGTCCTTCGCGACCGTCACCACCGAGCTGGCCGCCAACGCGGGCGAGGCGGACCTGGTGATCGGGGTGGAGGCGCGCGGGTTCCTGCTCGGCGCCGCCGTCGCGCTCGTCGCCGGGGTCGGTACCGTGCCGGTCCGCAAGGCGGGCAAGCTGCCCGCGGTCGCCGCGTCGCGCAGCTACGACCTGGAGTACGGCAGCGCCACCCTGGAGCTGCCGGCCGGGGTCGTCGAGCCGGGCACGCGGGTCTACGTGGTCGACGACGTGCTCGCCACCGGCGGCACCGCCGCGGCCGCCTGCGCCCTGCTGGCCGACGCCGGAGCCGAGGTCGTCGGGTTCGGCACGCTGCTGGAGCTGGCCGCACTGGACGGCCGGGCGAAGCTGGGTGACCTGCGGATCGACGCCCTGCTGAACGCCTGACAACGACGGGCCCCGATTCGCGGACTATCCTCGGACCCAGGACCCTTCCCGCCACCGAGCACGAGCAGGAGGTGCGGTGACCGAGGTCGACCGGACCAGCGCCCATCCGGCCACGCGCCCGCTGACGCCCGACGACGAACCGCCGCGCCCGTCCGCGACCCGCCGGGTCCGTGCCCGCATCGCCCGGCGGATGACGCCGCAGCGCGTCGCCATCGTGACCCCGGTGCTGGAGCCGCTCGCCGCGGTCCACCGCTCGCTGCACCCCAAGGCCGACCTGGTGCTGCTCCAGCGCGCCTACGACGTCGCCGAGGACAAGCACGACGGGCAGACCCGCAAGTCCGGGGACCCCTACATCACCCACCCGCTCGCCGTCTCCACGATCCTGGCCGAGCTGGGCATGGACACCACGACGCTGGTCGCGGCCCTGCTGCACGACACCGTCGAGGACACCGACTACTCCCTGGAGCGGCTGCGCGCCGACTTCGGCGACGAGGTCGCGCACCTCGTCGACGGCGTCACCAAGCTCGACAAGGTCGAGTTCGGCACCGCCGCGGAGGCCGAGACGATCCGCAAGATGGTCGTCGCGATGGCCCGGGACCCGCGGGTGCTGGTCATCAAGCTGTCCGACCGGCTGCACAACATGCGCACGATGCGCTTCCTGCGCCCGGAGAAGCAGGTCAAGAAGGCCAACGAGACCCTCGAGGTGTTCGCCCCGCTCGCGCACCGCCTCGGCATGGCCACGGTGAAGCTGGAGCTGGAGGACCTGTCCTTCGCGATCCTGCAGCCCAAGAAGTACCAGGAGATCGTCCGACTGGTCGCCGACCGTGCGCCGTCGCGCGACACCTACCTGCGCCAGGTCATCGACGAGGTGTCCGCGCAGCTGGACTCCGCGCGGATCCCGGCCAAGGTCGAGGGCCGACCGAAGCACTACTACTCGATCTACCGCAAGATGATCGTCAAGGGCCGCGACTTCGACGACATCCACGACCTCGTCGGGGTCCGGGTGCTCGTCGACGAGGTGCGCGACTGCTACGCCGCGATCGGCATGGTGCACGCCCTGTGGCAGCCGATGCCCGGCCGGTTCAAGGACTACATCGCCCAGCCCCGGTTCGGTGTCTACCAGTCGCTGCACACCACGGTGATCGGGCCGGACGGCAAGCCCCTCGAGGTGCAGATCCGCACCCACGCCATGCACCGCACCGCCGAGTACGGCATCGCCGCGCACTGGCGGTACAAGGAGGTCAAGGGCGGCGGCAACAAGGAGGTCGAGGTCGAGGAGATGGCGTGGATGCGCCAGCTGCTCGACTGGCAGCGGGAGGCCGCCGACCCCGGCGAGTTCCTCGACTCGCTGCGCTTCGACCTCGCCGCGCGGGAGATCTTCGTCTTCACCCCGAAGGGTGACGTCGTCACCCTGCCCACCGGCTCCACCCCGATCGACCTGGCGTACGCCGTGCACACCGAGGTCGGGCACCGCTGCATCGGCTCCCGGGTCAACGGCAAGCTCGTCGCCCTGGAGCGGCAGCTGTCCTCCGGCGACGTCGTCGAGATCTTCACCTCGAAGGCCGAGGACGCCGGGCCGTCGCGGGACTGGCTGCAGATCGCGAAGTCCCCGCGGGCCAAGGCCAAGATCAAGCAGTGGTTCGCCAAGGAGCGCCGCGAGGAGGCCGTCGAGGAGGGCAAGGAGGCCATCACCCGGGAGGCCCGCCGCACCGGGATGCCGCTGCAGCGGCTCATCTCCGGCGACGCGATGTCCGCGCTCGCCCGGGAGATGCACTACTCCGACGTCTCCGCGCTCTACGCCGCCGTCGGCGAGCACCAGGCCAGCGCCCAGCACGTCGTGCAGCGCCTCGTCGCGTGGTTCGGCGGCGAGGAGGAGGCCGAGGAGGAGCTCGCCGAGCGGGCGACGCCGTCGACGGTCCGCCACCGGCGTCCGTCGGGCAACGCCGGCGTCGTCGTCAGCGGCGAGGACGGGCAGGCCCTCGGTGACCTGTACATCAAGCTCGCCCGCTGCTGCACCCCGGTGCCGGGCGACGAGATCCTCGGGTTCGTCACCCGCGGCGGCGGGATCAGCGTGCACCGCACCGACTGCACCAACGCCGGGGACCTCACCGCGCGCGAGGAGCGGCTGGTCGACGTGACCTGGTCGGTGTCGCCGGAGTCGGTCTTCCTGGTCGCCATCCAGGTCGAGGCGCTCGACCGGCACCGGCTGCTGTCCGACGTCACGAAGGTCCTGGCCGACGAGAAGGTCAACATCCTCTCGGCGACGACGACCACCTCCCGCGACCGCGTCGCGATCTCCCGGTTCTCCTTCGAGATGGGCGACCCGAAGCACCTCGGGCACCTGCTCCAGGCGGTGCGCAACATCGAGGGCGTCTACGACGTCTACCGGGTCACCAGCGCGGCCTGACCCCGGCCCGCCCCACCACCCAGGGGCGGACCGGGGGGCCGGTCAGCCGAGTGCGGTGCGCTGGATCTCGACCGGAATGCTCGGCGCGCCGTCACCGGAGCCGGCGGACTCGCCGCCCCTGGCGACCTTGTCCAGCGTCGCGAGGCCCTCGGAGCCGATGGAGCCGAACACGGTGTAGCTCGGCGGCAGCTGGGCGTCGCCGTAGATCATGAAGAACTGGCTGCCGTTGGTGTCCGGGCCGGCGTTGGCCATCGCGAGCAGCCCGCGGCCGTAGGTGAGACCGGGGAACACCTCGTCGGCGAACGAGTAGCCGGGGCCGCCGCGCCCGCTGCCGCTCGGGTCACCGCACTGGAGCACCTGCAGGCCGGGGCTGGTCGTCAGCCGGTGGCAGGAGGTCCCGTCGAAGTAGCCCTGCCGCGCCAGGCTCTCGAAGCTCTTGACCGTGCACGGCGCCAGGCCGCGGTCGAGCGTCAGGTCGATCGGGCCCGCGCTGGTCTGCAGATCCGCCGTGACCGTCCCCTGGGCCGGGGTGGAGCCGGCCGCCGGCGGGTTCACCGGCTTCGAGGCGGGCTCGGGGGACGTCGGGTAGGTGCAGTCCACCGACGCCGGCAGGGCCGTCGGGCGCGTGGGCAGCGGCACCGTCGGCCGACCGGCGGTGTCCGGGCCGTCCCCGGCGGGCGCCGCGGCGCTCTGCCCGGCGTCGTCGGAACCGCCCCAGGCCGAGGTCAGCGCGTACACCCCGACCGCGGCCAGCACCACGACCAGCACCGTCACGACGGCCGCGATCGTCGTGTTCCGCTTGCGCTGCTGCTGCCGCTGCGCCCGGTGGGCCTGCTGCGCCTCCAGCTTGCGCTTGGCCGCCTCCCGGCGCTGCTCGTTCGTCGCCACGTCCCGCCCAACTCCCTGACTTGATCACTCGTACGCGCGGTGAGGGTATCGGGGCGACCTGGGGAGAAAGCTGAGAGACACCGGTTCTAGGCTGGGAGGACCCCCGACATGATCCCCGGAGAGGACGTGCAGCAACCGTGACCGCCACCGAGCCGCAGGTGGGCCGGGCCCGCAGGCCCGAGCCGTTCGCCGCGCCGAAGGGCATCCCCGAGTACCTCCCGCCGTCCTCGGCCGGGTTCGTGCACGTGCGGGACACCCTCGCCGCCGCCGCCGAGCGCGCCGGGTACGGCCACATCGAGCTGCCCGTGTTCGAGGACACCGGCCTCTACGCCCGCGGGGTGGGGGAGTCCACCGACGTCGTCTCCAAGGAGATGTACACCTTCGCCGACCGCGGCGACCGCTCGGTGACGCTGCGCCCCGAGGGCACCGCCGGTGTGGTCCGCTCGGTGATCGAGCACAACCTCGACAAGCAGGGCCTGCCGGTCAAGCTCCGCTACGCGGGCCCCTTCTTCCGCTACGAGCGGCCCCAGGCCGGGCGCTACCGGCAACTCCAGCAGGTCGGCGTCGAGGCGATCGGGGTGGACGACGCAGGCCTGGACGCCGAGGTCATCGCGATCGCCGACGAGGGCTTCAAGGCCCTCGGCCTGACCGGCTACCGGCTGGAGATCACCTCGCTCGGCGACGCCGAGTGCCGGCCGGCCTACCGGGAGCGGCTGCAGGAGTTCCTGGCCGGGCTCGACCTCGACGAGGCGACCCGGGCCCGGGCGGAGATCAACCCGCTGCGCGTGCTCGACGACAAGCGCCCCGAGGTCCGCGCCGCGATGGCCGACGCGCCGCTGCTGATGGACCACCTGTCCGACGCCGCCGCCGACCACCACGCCCGGGTGCTCGCCCACCTCGACGACCTCGGCGTCGCCTACACACCGAACCCGCGCATGGTCCGCGGCCTGGACTACTACACCAAGACCACCTTCGAGTTCGTCCACGACGGCCTCGGCGCGCAGTCCGGCATCGGTGGTGGCGGCCGCTACGACGGCCTGATGGCGACCCTCGGCGGCCCCGAGCTGTCCGGCGTCGGGTTCGGCATCGGCGTCGACCGCACGCTGCTCGCCTGCCGCGCCGAAGGTGTGCAGCCCTGGTCGGACGCCCGCGTCGAGGTGTTCGGGGTGTCCCTCGGCGCCGCCGCGCAGCGCCGCCTGGTCGTGGTCGCCGCGCAGCTGCGGGCCCGGGGCCTGCGGGTCGACCTGGCCTACGGCGGCCGGGGGCTCAAGGGCGCGATGAAGTCCGCCGACCGGTCCGGCGCACGGTTCGCGCTGGTCCTGGGGGACCGGGACCTGGAGAACGGCACCGTCGGGCTCAAGGACCTCGTCTCGGGCGAGCAGCAGGACGTCCCGCTGGACGCGGTCACCGACGCCGTCGTGACCGCCCTGGCGGGCTGAGGCCGCGGTGGCGGCCTCGGACCGCGAACGCTGGGACGCCCGGCACACCGCCGCGGGGGCCGGGTCGCCGCTCCCGCCGGACGCGCTGCGCGGG
>NZ_WWFY01001236.1:0-11020 GCF_009864975.1 Pseudonocardia sp. SID8383 | reverse complement strand
CAGGTTCGCGACGATCGCGGTGGGCGGCGCCGCACCGGGCCCGGCGTCGGCCGCGAGCCGGTCCGCGCCGACCCGCATGGCGTCGGCCCCGGTCACGGTGAGGCGACCGGCCAGCTCGGGGGCGCGCTCGGCGACGGTGTCGGGGAGCAGCCCGGCCAGCACCGGGTCGATCTCGACGACGTGCACCCGGGCCGCGACCGGCAGCAGCGCCAGGGTGAGCGAGCCGAGACCGGGGCCGACCTCGAGGACGACGTCGTCGCCGTCGACGCCGGCCGACTTCACGATCCGGCGGACGGTGTTGGCGTCGTGGACGAAGTTCTGGCCGAGCTTCTTGGTGGGGCGCAGACCGAGCCGCTCGGCCAGCACCCGGACGTCGGCCGGGCCCAGCAGGCGGGCGGTGGCGGTGGTCCGGCTCCGGTCGCCGTCGGCGTCGATGCTCCGGCTCCGGCCGCCGTCGGTCCCGTGGTCGCTCACGGCACCATTCTCGCCGGGCACCCCGGGCGGGGTGCGTGCGGGATCAGCTCAGGCCGAGCTTGGAGGAGCAGGACGGCCAGGCGCTGTAGCCGCCGCGGTCGTCCTTGACCTTCTCCGCGACCGCGATCTGCTCCTCGCGGGAGGCCTGGTCCGCGGTCGGGGCGTACTGCCCGCCGCCGTAGGCCTGCCAGGTCTGCTTGTTGAACTGCAGCCCGCCCTGGTAGCCGTTGCCGGTGTTGATCGCCCAGTTGCCGCCGGACTCGCACTTGGCCAGCTTGTCCCAGGTCCCGCCGTTCGAGACCGCGGGCGCCGAGGACTTCGCCTTCGCGGCGGCCTTCTCGACGGTCTCCTCGACCTTCTTCTTGGTGCCGACCTTGACCACGCGCGGCATGGCAGGGGTGTCCTGACCGGCGCCGACGCGCTCGCGGGCGATCTCGCGGCCCTGGTCGTAGGTGACCCGCCAGATGATGCTGCGGGCGCCCTCACGGCCCGGGTCGACGACGGTTCGGGTGCCCTCGTCGAGCGACGGGTCCTGCACCTCCTGCTCCGGCGCCGGGAGCTTCTGCGACTCGACGATCTGGGCGTTCACGATGTCCGAGCCGGTGGTCGGGGCGGCGACCGGGGCGAACGACGCGGGCGAGGAGGGCCGGTCGAGGTTCATCGACGCCGTGCCGAGGTCGGTGGCGTTCGCGGCGAGCCCGGCCTGGAGCTCCTGGGCGGGCTGCTCGGCCGGGGCGGTGAGCACCGCGGCGGCGAGGCCGCCGGTCGGGACCGAGAACAGCGCGGCCGCAGCGGCCGTCCGGACCCCGGCCCGGGAGCGGGCACCGGCGGTGCGGTGACGGCCCTCGTAGGTGACGTACCCGGCCTCGTCGCCGGCGAGACCGGCGGGCGCGATGACGGGGAGCGGTCGCGTGAGCTCGTCGTCGGCGAGCGGTGCGGCGTGACGCGAAGACATGACTTCCCGGGGGCTCGGCTGTCCGGGGAGGGGCCATGACCTGCGGGAACGACGACCGGCGCGGTGCCGGGGAGCGGAACCGTCGCTGGGGAGCGGACCGGTCGTCGTCCCGCGGGTCGGGGGAGCGACCCCGTCCCGGCGGGTACGACGAGGGACGTTAGCGGACCGTGACCCGGCGCAGCGTTTCCGACGCGCGCGTGGCGACGAGCGGACTGTGATCGACGGTGAGTGACGACTACCCCGCCATTCGTCACGGCGGACGGCGTCAATCGGTTGTGCGCAGCCGGAAGATCCGTTCGGCGTTGCGGCGGGCCGTCTCGGCGACCAGGGCCTCGGACTCCCCGCGGGTCGCGGCGATCCCCCGCACGGTCCACGGCAGCACGTAGGGCTCGTTGGCCCGGCCGCGGTGCGGGTGCGGGGTGAGGAACGGCGCGTCGGTCTCCACGAGGTACTGCCCGGCGGGCACCAGTGCCGCGGCGGCCCGCAGCTCGTGGTTGTTCTTGAAGGTGACGGGCCCGGCGAAGGACAGGACGTACCCGGCGTCGGCGCACTCCCGGGCCATCGCGGCGTCGCCGGAGAAGCAGTGGAAGACCACGGTGTCCGGGGCGCCCTCCTCGCGGAGGATGCGCAGGACGTCGTCGTGGGCGTCCCGGTCGTGGATCATCAGCGGCTTGCCGGTGCGCTTGGCCAGCCCGATGTGCCAGCGGAACGCATCCTGCTGCGCGGCGGGCGGGCTGTGGTCCCAGTAGTAGTCCAGGCCGGTCTCGCCGATCGACACGACGCGGTCGTCGACGGCCAGCCGCTCGATCTCGGCGAGGTCGGCGGCCGGTACCCGTGCCGTCCGGGTGGGGTGCAGCGCGACGGCCGCCCACACCCGGTCGTCGGCGTGCGCGGCGCGGACGGCGAACCGCGCGCCGTCGAGGTCGTCGGCGATGGTGACCGCGCCGACGACGCCGACCGCCGCCGCCCGGTCCATCGCGGCGACGACGTCGGCGTCGGTCTCGCAGCCGCACGCGTCGAGGTGGGTGTGGCTGTCGATCGTCGGCGCGGCGAGCGGCTCCGGCGGCTCGGGACGCGGCCGGCGGCCGTGTCCGCTCACTTCCGGACCGGGGCCCACTCCGGCCCGGTCTCCCCCAGCTCGGGCGCGAGCTTGGCGATGATCGGCGACGGCTTGGCCAGCGGGCGCCCCACCTCGATCGGCGTCGACCCCCAGTGGGCCTGCTCGGCGGCGTAGTCGCCGGTGAGGACCGGGTAGGCGGGGCCGTCGCCGAGGTCGTCGACGGTCGTCTTCTCCGGCTGCGCGGCCCACACCCCGGTGCCGCCGAGCGCCTCGTGCACCTTCTGCGCGGCGTGCGGCAGGAACGGGGTCAGCAGGGTGTTGGCGTCCTGCACGACCTGCAGCGCGGTGTGCAGGATCGTGTCCCGGCGCTCCGGGTCGTCCTTGCGCTTCCACGGCTCCTGGTCGGACAGGTACCGGTTCGCGGCGGTGACCACGCGCATCGCCTCACCCGCGGCCTGCTTGAACCGGTTCCGCGCGAGCAGCCCGCCGACGGTGTCGAACCCGGCCCGCGAGTACGCGAGCAGCTCGGCGTCGGCCTGCTGCGGCGCCGTCGGCGTGGGGACCGCGCCCACGTTCTTGTGGGCCATCGAGATGGACCGGTTGACCAGGTTGCCCCACTCGTTGGCCAGCTCGAAGTTCACCCGGCGGACGAACTCGTCCCAGGTGAAGTCGACGTCCTGGTTCTCCGGCCCGGCGACGGCGATGTGGTAGCGCAGCGCGTCCGGCCCGAACTCGCGCAGGAAGTCGCCGACGTAGATGACGGTGCCGCGGCTGGTCGAGAACTTCGACCCGCTCATGGTCAGGTACTCCGAGGACACGACCTCGCTGGGCAGGTCGAGCGTCCCGTACGGCCCGGGCTCGCCGCCGCGGTCGCCCGCGCCGTTCTGCCCGAGCAGGATCGCCGGCCACATCACCGAGTGGAAGGTGATGTTGTCCTTGCCCATGAAGTAGAAGGCCTCGGCGGCCGGGTCGGTCCACCACTGCTTCCACGCGTCCGGGTCCGGGCCGCGGCGGGCCCACTCCACCGAGGCGGACAGGTAGCCGATGACGGCGTCGAACCAGACGTAGATCTTCTTGAGCGGGTTGTCCGACCAGACGTCGAGCGGGACGGGCACGCCCCACTCCAGGTCGCGGGTGATGGCGCGCGGCTTGAGGTTCTCCACCAGGTTGGCGGAGAACTTGAGCACGTTGGGGCGCCAGTCGGTGCGGGTCGACAGCCAGCTGCCGAGCGCCTCGGAGAAGGCGGGCAGGTCGAGGAAGAAGTGCTCGGTCTCGACGAACTTCGGCGTCTCCCCGTTGATCCGCGAGCGCGGGTTCTTGAGGTCGGCCGGGTCGAGCTGGTTGCCGCAGTTGTCGCACTGGTCGCCGCGGGCGCCGTCGTAGCCGCAGATCGGGCAGGTGCCCTCGATGTAGCGGTCGGGCAGGGTGCGGCCGGTGGACGGGCTGATCGCGCCCAGCTGCGTCTTCGGGACGACGTAGCCGTTCTTGTACAGCGCGGTGAACATGTCCTGCACGACGCGGTAGTGGTTCGACGTCGTGGTCCGGGTGAACAGGTCGTAGCTCAGCCCGAGACCCTGCAGGTCGTCGGTGATCACGCCGTTGTACTTGTCGGCGAGCTGGCGCGGGGTCAGCCCCTCGGCGTCGGCCTGGACCTGGATCGGGGTGCCGTGCTCGTCGGTGCCGGACACCATCAGCACCCGGTCCCCCGCCATCCGCCGGTACCGGGCGAACACGTCGGAGGGCACACCGAAGCCGGACACGTGGCCGATGTGCCGGGGGCCGTTGGCGTAGGGCCACGCCACGGCGGTCAGCACGGCTTTGCTCATGCCCTCCAGCGTATTCACCGTCGCCATCACGTTCCGCGGCGGCACATCACCAAAGATGGGGATAGCTCCCGGAGATGGGTGTCGTTCCCCCTAGAGGTGCCATAGTGGCGCGCATGGACCGGGGTGAACGGGACCGCGAGGCCCTCCTCGACGCCGCCCTGCAGCAGTGGGCCGACGGCGGCTGGTCCGCCGTCGACCCCCGTTCGGCCGCGGAACAGGCCGGGCTGCCCGCCTCCGCCGCGGCGGAGTTCGCCTCGGGCGTGGAGCTCGGGTGCGCGGTGTTCGACCACGTCGTCGACGAGCGTGCCGCCGCCACGATGGCCGCGGTGCAGTCGGCGGCCCCGAACCCGGCCGCCCAGATCAGGGCCGCCCTCACCGCGTGGTTCGACGACGTCGACCGCGACCCGCGCCGGGTCGTGGCGCTGGTCGACGCGGTCGGCTGTCCTGCGCTGCTCGCGCGCCGGCGCAGCGCCAACCGCGGCTTCGCCGAGCTCATGGTCGGTAGCGCCGCCGACTCCCGGATCGAGCCCGACGACCTGCGCGTCGCCGGGCACTTCTGTCTCGGCGGGATGGGTGAGATCGTGCTGGCCTGGCTGGACCCGGAGAGCCCCGTCACCCGGGAGCAGGCCCTGGAGCACGGGGTCCGGCTCTACGAGTCCTGCCTGTTCACCCACTGAGCGGCCCCCCTCATCCCAGCGCCCGGTCCAGGTTGATCGCGGAGCTGATCAGCGACAGGTGGGTGAAGGCCTGCGGGAAGTTGCCCAGCTGCTCCCCGGTCAGGCCGATCTCCTCGGCGTAGAGGCCCAGGTGGTTGCCGTAGGAGAACATCTTCTCCAGCGCGATCCGGGCCTGTTCCAGGCGTCCGGCCCTGGTCATCGCCTCGACGTTCCAGAACGAGCACATCGAGAACGTGCCCTCCTCGCCGTCGAGACCGTCCGGCGAGTCCTCGACGTCGTAGCGGAACACCAGGGTGTCGACGACGAGGTCGTCGTTGATCGCGTCCAGGGTCGCCAGGAACCGCGGCTCGGTGGGCGCGCAGAACTTCACCATCGGCATGAGCAGCACCGAGGCGTCCAGCGTGGTCGCGCCGTAGCGCTGCACGAACGACCCGCGCGGCCCCACGTCGGGGTTCCAGCCGCGGTCCATGATCTGGTGGTAGATCTCGTCGCGGGTGGTGGTCCAGGCCCCGACGTCGCCGGGCAGGCCGCGCCGGCGCGCCATCCGGATCATCCGCTCGACCGCGACCCAGCACATGAGCCGGGAGAACACGTGGTCCTGGCGGCCCGCACGGGTCTCCCAGATGCCCTCGTCCGGGGAGTCCCAGTGCTCGCGCAGCCAGTCGAGGATCGTGCAGAGGTTCGTCCAGTCCTCGTGGCCGACGCCGTCGCCGTACTTGTCGTACAGGTAGACCGAGTCGATGATCTCGCCGTAGATGTCGAGCTGGAGCTGCGCCGACGCCCCGTTCCCGGCCAGCACCGGGCGCGAGCCGCGGTAGCCGTCGAGGTGGTCGAGCTCGACCTCGTCGGGGGTCTCGTCGCCGTCGATCGTGTACATGACGCGCAGCGGGCCCTGGTCCCCGTCGCGGGTGCTCCCGAACCGGCCCGACAGCCAGCCGATGAACGCGCCCGCCTCCTCGGTGAACCCGAGCCGCAGCAGCGCGTAGAGGGTGAACGCGGCGTCGCGCATCCAGACGTAGCGGTAGTCCCAGTTCCGCTCGCCGCCCAGCTGCTCGGGCAGCCCCATCGTCGGCGACGCGATCACCGCGCCGGTCGGCTCGTGGGTGAGCAGCTTGAGGGTGAGCGCAGAGCGGTGCACACGCTCACGCCACCGCCCGGTGTACGACGAGTGCGCCAGCCAGTCCTTCCAGAACGAGACGGTCCCGGTGAACAGGGCCTCCGCGGCGTCGTCGCAGGCGGTGGGCTCCCCGGTCGCGTCCACCTCCAGCACGAACACCTCGGTGCGCCCCTCGGCGGTGCGGAACTCCGCGCCCGCGGCGTGGTCGGTGATCTCCAGCTCCACCGACGACGTCAGGTCCAGGGTGACGCCGCTGCCGGTGAAGCGGATGCCGGCGCCCGCGCTCTCGACCTTCGGGGTCTCCCGGGCGTAGTCGGGTCGCGGGACCACCTCGACGGTCATCGGCACCGACCCGCGGACCCCGGTCACCCGGCGGACGAGCCGCTGGCGGTGGTCGGGGTCGTGCGGGCGCAGCACCACCATGAGGTCCTGCACCTCGACGATGCCGTCGGCGGTGAGGAATCGGGTGATGAGGATGTTGGAGTCGGGGTAGTAGAACTGCTGCTGGCTGGCGAGCTCGGTCTCGTCGACGCACGGCGTGAGCCGCCAGTGCCCGCCGCGGTCGGTGTCGAGCAGCGAGGCGAACACGCTGGGCGCGTCGAACCGGCCCGGGCAGAACCAGTCGACGGTGCCGTCGGTGCCGACGAGCGCCGCGGAGCGCAGGTCGCCGATGATCCCGTGCTCGGCGATCGGGAAGTAGCGCTCGCTGCGCGAGGGGCTCACTCCGGCACTCGCCAGCCGCGCGGGCCGGGCAGGTCGAGCGCGTCCTGCGGGCCCCAGGACCCGTCGGAGTAGGTCTGCGTCCGCGGCGGGTCGGCGAGCACCGGGTCGCACAGCTCCCAGAGCCGCTCGACCTCCTCGGTCGTGGTGAACAGCGTGCGGTCCCCCTTCATGACGTCCAGGAGCAGCCGCTCGTAGGCCTCCAGCGCGTCGTCGGGGTCACCGACGCTGTCGAGGTCCAGCCGCATCCGGCCGCGGCCGACCTTCAGCTCCGGGCCGGGGACCTTCGCCCGGACGTCGAGCTCGGCCGACACCTGGTCGGCCAGCTCGATCACGAGCTCGGTGGGCGGCCCGTCGTGGGCATCGCCCGTGAACGACCCGCCCGGGAACATGGTCAGCGCCGGCTCGTCGAAGCCGATCGTCACGGTGCGCCGGGTCGCGCCCATCGCCTTGCCGGTGCGCAGGAAGAACGGGACGCCGAACCAGCGCCAGTTGTCGACGTAGGTCTCCAGCGCGACGAACGTCTCGGACTCCGAGTCGTCGGCGACGCCCTCCTCGTCGCGGTAGGAGGCGTACTGGCCGAACACCACCCGCGACGGGTCGAGCGGGCGGATCGATCCGAACACCTTCGCCTTCTCCGCGTGCAGCGCGTCCGGCGCGATCTCGTACGGCGGCTCCAGCGCGACGAACCCGAGGATCTGGAACAGGTGCGTGGAGATCATGTCGCGGAACGTGCCGGTGGACTCCATGAACGACGCCCGGCCCTCGATCCCGATCTCCTCGGGGACGTCGATCTGCACGTAGCGGATGTTCTGGCGGTTCCACACCGGCTCGAACAGACCGTTGGCGAAGCGCAGCGCGAGGATGTTCTGCACCGACTCCTTGCCGAGGAAGTGGTCGATGCGGAAGATGTCGGCCTCGTCGTAGACGTCCTTCAGGCCCGCGTTCAGCTCCTTCGCGGACTCCAGGTCGGTGCCGAACGGCTTCTCCAGCACCAGCCGGGAGCGCTCGGCGATGCCGGTCTCCCCCAGCATCGCGACCATCGGGGTCATCGCGGTCGGCGGCACGGAGAGGTAGACGAGCCGGCGCACGTCGCCGGAGCCGAGGTCCTTCTCCGCGCGCTGCACCGCGTCGGCGAGGTCGGCGCCGTCGTCGGCGTCGGAGACGACGAAGCTCAGGCGCGGCGCGAAGTCGTCCCAGCCGGTGTCGTCGGACAGCGCCTCGCGGATGCGGTCGCGGAACTCCTCGTCGGAGCCGGGCGAGTGCCGGCCGGACCCGATCACCCGGAAGTCCTCGGGGAGCAGCCCCTCGTTCTGCAGGTGGAGCAGCCCCGGGAAGAGCTTGCGCTTCGCCAGGTCGCCGGTGGCGCCGAACAGCACGATCACGTGCGGGGGCAGGTCCGAAGGCATGACTCCCGGCTACCCCCGGGCGGCCCCGGTCATTCGGCGGCGCCGGTCACGAGCGTGTTTCCGACGGCCGGTGTGCGCGGCGTACCGTTGCGGGGGTGAACGTCGACGTGACGCCGCTGCCCGGGATCGGGGTGCGGAAGGAGATCGAGCTGCGCAGCGGCCGCCGGGTCGGGGTCATCGCGCACCGCGACGGGAAGATCGACCTGATCCTCTCCCGTGCCGACGACCCGGACGCCTGCGTCGCGGAGCTGCCGCTGACCACCGAGGAGGCGGGCGCCCTGGCGAACCTGCTCGGCGCCCCGCAGCTGGTCAACCAGCTGAAGGACGAGCACGCGGACCTCCCGGGCATCACCACCCGCAAGATGCCGATCAAGCTCAACAGCCCGTTCGACGGCCGCCCGCTCGGCGACACCGCGCTGCGCACCCGCACCCAGGTGTCGGTGGTCGCGATCATGCGCGCGGGCCAGGTGATCCCGTCACCGACGCCGGACCACGTGCTGGCCGCGGGGGACATCGTGATCGCCGTCGGGACGGCCGAGAAGCTGGAGCAGGCCGCCGACATCCTCGCGCGCGGCTGAGGCCGCCCCGGTAGTCGTGGACCACACCGCACTCGAACTGCTCGAACTCGGCGCCGTCTTCTTCGGGCTCGGCCTGCTCGGCAGGCTCGCCCAGCGGATCGGCCTGTCCCCCATCCCGCTCTACCTGCTCGGCGGCCTCGCATTCGGCGCGGGCGGCGTCATCCCGCTGGGCGACATCGGCGACTTCACCTCGCTGGCCGGCGAGGTCGGCGTCGTCCTGCTGCTCCTGCTGCTCGGGCTCGAGTACTCCGCGGTCGAGCTCGTCACCGGCCTGAAACGGTCGTGGACCGCCGGGATCGTCGACATCGTGCTCAACGCCGCGCCCGGCGTCGCCGTCGCGCTGATCCTGGGCTGGGGCACGGTCGGGGCGATGGTGCTGGGCGGGGTCACCTACATCTCCTCCTCCGGGATCGTCGCGAAGGTGCTGTCGGACCTGGGCCGGCTCGGCAACCGGGAGACGCCGGTGGTGCTGTCGGTGCTGGTCTTCGAGGACCTGGTGATGGCGCTCTACCTGCCGATCCTCACGGCGCTGCTGCTCGGCGTGACGCTGTGGGGCGGGATCAGTGCGGTCGCGGTGTCGCTCGCGGTGATCTCGGTGGTGCTGGTCGTGGCCCTGCGCTACGGCCGCTACGTCTCGGCCGTCGTCGACTCCGACGACCGCGAGGTGTTCCTGCTCAAGGTGCTCGGCGCCGCGCTGCTGGTCGCCGGGTTCGCCCAGGCCATGCAGGTGTCCGCCGCGGTGGGCGCGTTCCTGCTGGGCATCGCGATCTCCGGCTCGACCGCGGAGAACGCGACGAAGCTGCTGGAGCCGCTGCGGGACCTGTTCGCCGCGGTGTTCTTCGTGGTGTTCGGCCTCTCGACCGACCCGCGGGCCATCCCGCCGGTGCTCGGCTGGGCGCTCGTGCTCGCCGTGTCGACGGCCGCGACCAAGTACGCGACGGGCTGGTGGGCGGCGAAGCGCGCACGGATCGGGCGGATGGGCCGGGCCCGCGCCGGGGCCGCGCTGATCGCCCGCGGGGAGTTCTCGATCGTCATCGCCGGGCTGGCCGTCGGCTACGCCGCCGTGCCCGCCGAGCTGTCCGCGCTGGCCACGGCCTACGTGCTGATCATGGCGGTGCTCGGCCCGATCGCCGCCCGCTACGTCGAGCCCGTCATGCGGGCGATCCCGACCCGCACCCCCGCGACGGCCTGACCCGCCCGCCGAGTCAGTCCCGGGCGGCGAGGGTCGCGTTGTAGAGGTCCCGCTTCGGCACGCCCGCGGCCTCGGCGACGGCGGCGACGGCGTCCTTGAGACGCTCGCCGTCGTCGGTGCGCTCCCGGACGGCGTCGACCAGCGACTCCACCGGCGGCGCCTCCCGGGCCTCGGCGCCGGCCAGCACCACGGTCACCTCCCCGAGCACGTCGCCGGAGGTGGCCCAGGTGTGCAGCTCGGCCAGGGTGCCGCGCACGACCTGCTCGTGGGTCTTGGTCAGCTCCCGGCACACCGCGGCACGCCGGGTCTCCCCCAGCACCGCGACGGCGTCGGCGAGGGTGTCCGCGGTCCGGCGCGGCGACTCGAAGAACACCACGGCGCGGCGCTCGTCGCGCAGGGTCCCCAGCCACCGGCGGCGCTCGCCGGAGCGGCGCGGCGGGAAGCCGTCGAAGCAGAACCGCTCGCACGGCAGGCCGGACAGGACCAGCGCCGTGGTCACCGCGGACGGGCCGGGCGCGCAGGTGACCGGGAGGTCCTCCGCGGCGGCCGCGGCGACGAGCCGGTAGCCCGGGTCGGACACCGCGGGCATCCCGGCGTCGGAGACGACCAGCACGGTCGCGCCGTCGCGGACCGCGGCCAGCAGGCCGGGGAGCCGCTCGGCCTCGACCGCGTCGTAGTGGCTGACGATCCGGCCCGTGTACGTGACCGGCAGCGCCGCGGCGAGGGTGCGGAACCGGCGGGTGTCCTCGGCGGCGATCACGTCGGCGGTGGCGATGAGCTCCCGCAGCCGCGGCGAGGCGTCCCGCGGGTCGCCCAGCGGGGTCGCGGCCAGCACCAGGCGTCCGGTGGACCGGGCCGTGTCGGGCGTGGAGTCGGGGGCGGGAGTCACGCGGACCAGCCTACGATCGGCGGCGATGGCCTCCACGACCGCCGACGCCGGGAGCCGGGTCGCCGGGGCGGCCCCGGAACCCGGGCTGACCCCGCGCGGCACCCCGCCCCCGCTGCGCCGCGC
>NZ_WWFY01001235.1:0-11036 GCF_009864975.1 Pseudonocardia sp. SID8383 | reverse complement strand
CGCGCAGGGCGGGCGACCCGCCGTGGCGCCAGTGCCGCTCGAACTCGGCCGTCGCCGCCGTCGACACCCGGTGCTCGTGCGCGGCCAGGTCCGGCAGCCGGCCCGCCGCCGAGTGCGCGCGCAGCGTCCACCCGCCGAGCCAGTCGTGCACCCCGCGCAGGCAGTGCGGGTCGTCGAGCTGCGCGGCCAGCACCGGCGTCACCCCGAGGGTGGCCAGCCCGGTGCGGCCCTCCTCGGCCAGCTCCCGCAGCATCGCGACGACGGGCAGATAGGAGTGCGCCCAGGACTGGTAGAGCCACTCCTCGCCGACCGGCCACCGGCCGTGCCGGGCCAGCAGCGGCAGGTGCGAGTGCAGGACGAGGCAGAACGTCCCGACGGGCGCGCCGCTCACGGCCGGGTCGCCGTGACCAGCAGGTCGAGCGAGGCGTCGAGGTCGGTGTCGTCGCCGGTGCGCAGCACGAAGTGCGAGCACCGCACCCCGGCGACGTCGACGGCCAGCGCGTGCGGCCACGGCTCCCCGGACAACGCCAGCCGGGTCTGCGCCTCGATGAGACCACCGTGGCGGGCGTCGAGCTCGCGCAGCCGCGGACCGTGGTGCAGCCCCTGCACGACGACACGGCCGAACCCGGCGTCGTCGACCAGGCCGGCCAGTTCGCGCGGGTCGAGCTCGCGGGTGTGGAACGGGTTGAGCGGGGTGTCACGACCGGGGGAGAAGGTGATCCGGTTCGGCGTCGACACCATGAGCCGCCCGCCGGGACGCAGCACCCGCCTGCACTCGCGCAGGAACCGCTCCTGCTCCCACAGGTGTTCGATGACCTGCAACGACACGACGACGTCGACGCTCCCGTCGGGCACCGGCAGCGCCACGAGGTTGGCCCGGGCCACGCCCACCCGCGGGTAGCGGGCACGGACGTGGGCCACGGTCGTCGCGTCGTAGTCCAGCGCCAGCACCGAGCGGGCGGCCCCGGCGAGCAGGTCGGCGCCGTAGCCCTCGCCGCAGCCGGCCTCCAGCACGGCGACGCCCGAGCAGTCGGCGGCGATGGCCGCGTAGACCACCTCGTGGCGGCGGAACCAGTAGTTCTCGTGGCTGATGCCCGGGACGGTGCGCTCTCCGGTGAGGGGCAGGCTGCTGGTCACCCACCGACTTCACCACGCCCGTCGGAGGGAGTTCGCACCGGTCCCCTCGCGTGCGCTACCGCTCGTCGACGCGGAGCAACGCAGTGTCACCACGGACGTCTGATGACGTGGAGCCCGACCGACATCCCGCCAGGCACGACGGAGGGGGACACATGAACGACATCGCGACCGACGAGGACACGGTGACGCTGACCATCACCGGCCGTAGCGGATCCTGGCTGGTGTCGGGTGTGCTCGGCCGGGAACCGCTGCCGCTCAAGGGGCTGGACGACGGCGCACTCGCCGAGATGCTGTGGGCGATGCTGCCGGTGGCACCGTCGTCAGCGCACGGGCCCGCGTACCCGGCCCCCGCGCCCGGCCGCCGTCACCCGGGCTGAGCCGCAGTCCGGTCGCGCACGTCCGTTTCGCGGTCGGCGCACGGTTCGTGCCGGTCGGCGTGCGGTCGGCCCCCGGACGGGTATCACCTGCCCACCGACGGGTATCCGCCGTACCCCGGGCCCGTGCGGGCCAGGGGTGACGCCGACGGCGTCGTGCCGAGAGGAGCCCAGGATGAACGACCCGGTGGACGAGAACGAGACGCTGTCGCTCACCATCACCGGGCGGTCCGGGTCCTGGGTGGTGTCGGGTGTGCTCGGCGACGAGCCGGTCGAGCCGCGCGCGATGGACGACGAGGCACTCGGCGAGGTGCTGTCGATGGTCGTGCCCGAGGAGGACCGCGTCCCCGCCGAGCCCCCGCCCGGCCGCCGCGTGAGCTGAGCAGAGGCGTCGGACTACAGCCGTCCCCGCAGCAGCGACGCCGCCAGCAGCGCCACCTCGACCTGCAGCCGGTCCTCCCCGACCGGGCGCCCGAGCAGTTCCTCGGCCTTGCGCACCCGGTAGTGCACCGTGTTCTTGTGCAGGTGCAGCCGGGCCGCGGCCTGGATGTAGCTCCCCCCGGCGGCCAGGAACACCCGCAGCGTCTCGCGCAGCTGGTCGGTGCCGGGCTCGTCGGCGGTCAGTCCGGACAGGGTCCGGGCGACCCAGCGGCGCAGGTCCTCGGACCGGTCGGTGAGCAGCGCGGCGACGGCGACGTCGTCGAACCGGACGACCGCGGGCCGGTCCTCGGCGGTCTCGGCCACCGCACGGGCCCGCTGCGCCTCGGCGAGCGAGCCGCGGAACCCGTCGATCCCGGTGGCCGACCCGCCGACGGCGATCCGCACCCCGGCCGGGAGCCGGTCGCGGAGCAGGCCGACGTCCAGCCGCACCTCGTCGGGCCCGGACAGCCACGCCCACAGTGTGCGGCTGTCCGCGAGCACCGTCAGCGGGGTCCGCCCGCACGCCTCGTAGAGCAGCCGGGCCCCGGCCTGCAGCGCGTGCCCGTCGGCGGGGCCGTCGCCGGACGCGGGGGCCCACACCAGCGCCGCGGTGTGCCGGCCGGTCACCGGGATCCCCAGCAGCTCCGAGGCGGCCGCGTCGGTCAGCGGGTCGGTGTCGAGCACCATCCGGACCCGGGTCGCGAGCCCTGCTCCGGACCGGGTGCTCCACCGCCGTCGCTCGGCTTCGTAGATGTCGATGAGTCCGGCGATGACCTCGTCGATGTAGCGGTTCGTGCGCTCGCTCAGCACCGACACCGCGTCGAGCACGTCCGGGTCCCCGTGGTGCGGCCCGGCCCGCAGCGCGTCCAGCGCCCACTGCGCGAACATCTGCTCGCCGAGCCGGTAGGCCCGCAGCAGCGCCTCCAGCGACAGGTCGTGCTGGGCGAAGCGGCGGGCGTACTCGGCGGCCGCGGGCGGCACCGTGATGCGGTCCATCGGGATCGAGTGGACGAGCATGTCCATGATCGCGACGAGGTTCGCCGAGGTGCTCGCGACCATCAGACTGCGCAGCGTCTCGTCGTGCCGGAACTCGGGGATGACCTCGACGAACCAGTCGGTCATCGCGGTCGTCAGCTCGGGCAGCCGGGCCTCGACGTCGCGGGCGACGGCCGCCACGACCTCGTCGACGTGGGCGGACACCCGCGCGACGCTAGCGGGTCGGCCGGTCCCCGGACCGGCGGGTACGTCCCGGTTGTGTCCCCGGCACAACGGGCCGCCCGCGATTCGTGATCGCCGTACATGGCGTCGGTCACACCCGGGGACCTACGTTTCCCCGACACCGATCCCGACGGCGGCCGGCGCGCCCGCGCACCGCCCGGCCCCCGTACCCGGCACCCACCGACCTCCCGCGGACCCGCACGGTCCGGCGGGGGAGCCGTCCTGCCCGGACACCGCCCGCGGACGGCCACCGAACCTTCCACCGGAGAGGACCGCACGATGGGGTTCAAGACGGGGGACTTCCCCCCGGTCGATCTCGACACCTTCCTCGACAGGCCGTTGTTCGAGCGGACCAAGGCGCTCGCCCTGCACTGGACGCAGTACGGCTTCGGGTCGCCGAAGATGATCCCGGCGACCTACGTCGTGAAGCTGCTCGTCCTCTACTGCGTCATCGGGACCGCGCTGATCACCTGGACCTCCGGCGTCGGCCCGTTCTGGGACGTGTCGGGCTGGTGGGACCAGCCGGTCGTCTACCAGAAGCTGGTGCTCTGGACGGTGCTGCTGGAGGTCGTCGGCGTCGCCGGGTCCTGGGGGCCGATCGCGGGCAAGTTCAGGCCGATGACCGGCGGCATCCTGTTCTGGGCCCGCCCCGGCACCATCCGGCTCCGCCCGTGGAAGGCCGTCCCCGGTACCGACGGCGACACCCGCACCCTGCTCGACGTCGTGCTCTACCTGGGCCTCGTCGCCTCGCTGCTGACCGCGGTGGTGCTGCCCGGCGTGCCGAGCGCGTCGCTGTCGGCGGTGCTGCCCGACAACACCTCCGGGCTGGTCGCGCCCTGGCTGATGATCGCGCCGATCGTGCTGCTGGTCCTGTGCGGCCTGCGCGACAAGACGATCTTCCTGGCCGCCCGCGGCGAGCAGTACCTGCCCGCGATGGTGTTCTTCGGGACGCTGCCCTTCGTCGACATGATCGTCGCGGCGAAGCTGCTGATCTGCATGGTGTGGATCGGTGCGGGCGTGTCGAAGTTCGGCAGGCACTTCACCAACGTCATCCCGCCGATGGTGTCCAACAGCCCCTGCATCCCCTCGAAGTGGATCAAGCGGGCGCACTACCGGGACGCCTCGGGCGACCTGCGGCCGTCGCGGCTCGCGACGTTCATGGCCCACGTCGGCGGCACGACGGTGGAGATCATCACCCCGCTGGTGCTGCTGTTCTCGACCGACCACCGGCTGACCCTGGCCGGTGTGGTGCTCATGGTGGTGTTCCACCTGTTCATCACCTCGACGTTCCCGCTCGCGGTGCCACTGGAGTGGAACATCCTGTTCTGCTACCTGGCGGTCTTCCTGTTCCTCGGCTTCCCCAACGGCGACGGCTTCGGCATCGGCGACATGTCCTCCCCGGTGCTGACCGTCGCGATCGTGGCCTGCCTGGCGTTCTTCCCGGTGCTGGGCAACCTGCGACCCGACCTGGTGTCGTTCCTGCCGTCGATGCGCCAGTACGCCGGCAACTGGGCGTCGGCGCTGTGGACCTTCACCCCCGGGGCGGAGGAGAAGCTGAACCGGTTGCCGCACCGGCCCACCACCAACCAGGTCGACCAGCTGCAGGCACTGGGCTACCCGCCGGCGGTCGCCGAGGTCACCATGCAGCAGACGATCGCCTGGCGGTCGATGCACTCCCAGGGGCGCGGCCTGTTCTCGGTCCTGGCCGCCCGGCTCGACGACCTGGACTCCCGCACCGTCCGCGAGGCCGAGTTCGGCTGCAACTCCGTCATCGGGTTCAACTTCGGCGACGGCCACCTGCACGACGCCCAGCTCATCGCCGCCCTGCAGAAGCGGATCGGGTTCGCGCCCGGCGAGTTCGTCGTCTGCTGGGTGGAGTCCCAGGCCATCCACTCGTCGGTGCAGCACTACCAGCTGATCGACGCCGCCCTCGGCGTGGTCGAGCGCGGGTACTGGAAGGTCGCCGACGCCGTCGCCGAGCAGCCGTGGCTGCCGAACGGGCCGATCCCGCTGACCGTCACCTGGCGCGCCCCGCAGCGGGCGACGGCCGGCGACGGCGTCGAGGCCCCGGCCCCCTGAGACCCGCGGGACGGGCGGAGACACCGCAGCCCGCCCGTCCCGCCGGACCGACACCGCACGACGAGAGGGACACGACATGGGAGACGCACTGGACGGCCGCGTCGCGCTCGTCACCGGCGCGGGCAAGGGCCTCGGCCGGGCGATCGCCCGGCGCTTCGCCGAGGAGGGGGCGACCGTCGTCGTCTCCGACATCGACGGCGACGCCGCACGGCGCACGGCGCAGGAGATCCCGGACGCCACGCACCTGTCCTGCGACGTCCGCGACGAGGAGCAGGTCCAGGAGCTCGTCGCGCACACCGTCGAACGGCACGGCGGGCTGCACGTCCTCGTCCCCAACGCCGGGGTCGGGCGCCCGCAGCCGCTGCTGGAGATGAGTCTCGCCGACTGGCGGGAGGTCACCTCGGTCAACCTCGACGGTGTCTTCCTGTCGATCCGCTACGCCGCGCCCGCGATCATCGCCTCCGGTGGCGGCACGATCGTCACGCTCGCCTCGGTCACGGCGACGGCGGGCTCCCCGCTGATCGGGCACTACGCCGCGGCCAAGGCCGGCGTGGTCAACCTGACCAGGACCGCGGCGACCGAGCTGCGGCCGTACGGTGTGCGGGTCAACGCGTTGCTGCCGGGTTTCGTCGACACCGACCTGGTGACGTCGGCCCGCCCCGGCTTCGAGGCCGCGCTCGGCCTGCCCGCCGGTGGCTTCGACGGGCTGATCGAGCAGAAGCAGGGCGGCTACGGCACCCCCGACGACGTCGCGGAGGCCGCGCTCTTCTTCGCGAGCGACCGGTCCCGCTTCTGCACCGGCAGCGGGCTCGTCCTCGACGGTGGCCTCGACGCGTCGCTGCTCTGACCCGGTACCCCAGGAGGACGCCATGACCACCGCGACCGTCGTCGGATCCGGGCCGAACGGGCTCGTGGCCGCGGCCCTGCTGGCCCGCGCCGGGGTGGCGGTGACCGTGCTGGAGGCCGCCGACGAGATCGGTGGCGGCACCCGCACGGTGGAGGCGATCGTCCCGGGGCTGCTGGTCGACCACTGCTCGGCGGTGCACCCGATGGCCGTCGGCTCGCCGGTGCTCGAGGAGCTGGGCCTGGACCGGTACGGGCTGCGGTGGCGGCTGCCGGAGGTCGACTGCGCCCACCCCCTCGACGGCGGCGACGCCGGCGTCCTGGTCCGCTCGGTCGCCGGCACCGCGGCCGGCCTCGGGGCCGACGGCGCGCTGTGGCGTGCGCTGTTCACCGGACCGGTGCGCGACTACGACACCTTCTCCCCGGACTTCCTCGGCCCGCTGGTGCGGATCCCGCGCCACCCGCTCCTGCTGGCCCGGTTCGGTGCCCCCACCGTGCTCCCGGCGGAGGTGCTGGCCAGGGCGTTCCGCACCGAGCGCGGGCGGGCGCTGTTCCTGGGGTCGGCGTCGCACGCGTTCCGGCCGCTGAACCGGCCGCTGTCCTCGGCGATCGGGCTCGGCCTGTTCACCGCCGGGCACCGGCACGGCTGGGGCGTCGCCGAGGGCGGGTCGCGGGCGATCTCCGACGCGCTCGCCGCGGTGCTCGCCGAGCACGGGGCGAAGGTCGAGACCGGGGTGCACGTGCGGACGGCGGACGAGCTGCCGCCGTCGGACGTCGTGGTGTGGGACGTCGGCCCGGATCGGCTGCCCGCCCTGCTGGGGGACCGGCTGCCGGCACGGGTCGCGCGGGCCTACCGGCGCTTCCGCCACGGCCCGGCCGCGTTCAAGGTCGACTACGCGGTGGCGGGCGGCGTGCCCTGGACGCACCCCGACGCGCGACGGGCCGGGACGCTGCACGTCGTCGGGTCGGCGGCGGAGAACGCACTCGTCGAGCGCGAGGTGCACGCGGGCCGGATGCCGGAGCGGCCGTTCGTCCTGGTCGGGCAGCAGTACCTGGCCGACCCGTCCCGGTCGGCGGGCGACGTCCACCCCGTGTGGGCCTACGCGCACGTCCCCCGCGGGTACACCGGCGACGCCACCGAGGCGGTCACCGAGCAGATCGAACGGTTCGCGCCCGGTTTCCGGGAGCGGGTCGTGGGCACGATGGTCACCGACCCGGCCGCGTTCGCGGGCAACCCGAACTTCGTCGGCGGGAACATCCTGACCGGGTCCAAGGACCTGCGGCAGCTGCTGCTCGGGCCGCGGACGACGCTGCAGCCCTACGACACGGGGGCGCCGGGCCACTTCCTCTGCTCGGCCGCGACGCCGCCCGGCCCGGGTGCGCACGGGATGTGCGGCGCGCACGCCGCGCGTCGCGCGCTCGCCCACCTGGGCCGCTGAGGGCGGCTCAGACGGGTTCGGGCTCCCCGCTGACGGCCACCACCCCGCCGATGTCCTGGCGCAGCCACGCCAGCAGCGTCGCGTCGTCCAGGGTCAGCGGGACCTCCGGCCCGCCCCACCCCAGACGTGTGGTCGGCCGGTGGACCAGCGCGTCCTCCAGCATCGCGGCCAGACCGTCGGTGGCCCGGACGGTGCGACCGCCGTGCTCGACGGTCCGGCTGCCCGGTACGTCCTCGTCGGCGTGCGGCCCCGTGCTGAGCACGTAACCGGTCCCCAGACGGTCGTCGAACCCCGTCACCTGCACGACGGCTCCCTCCTGCCGAGTGCGCGAGGTGCCGACGGTAGCGAAACCGGACCCCCGATCAGGGGTTGCGGCGTGTGACCTCGTGCGCGCACCAGGTGAGGAGTCCCGCGCGTGAGTACGGTCACGAGCTGCCCCGGTTTGCCGGGACGCTACTCGTTGGTAACAATGAACGTCACAGTGGCACGGCGTGCCGTTACGGCACGAGCAATGGCAGAGTCACCGGCTACGACGGGCGCGACGCCGCGGCCCACCCCCGCTCCGACCAGAGCGCGCGGCGCAGCACCGTCACGGTGACGCGAGACGACCCGGCCCCGGGACGACCGGGACGGGACGCGACGAAGGACGACGCGGTGTGCGCGTGGGCGCAGGCCGCCGCGGCAGGAGGTCGAAGAGGTCCTATGAAGATCGTGACCCTGGTGAAGCAGGTGGCCGACACCTACTCGGAGCGGAAGCTGTCCGACTCCGACCACACCCTCGACCGTGAGGGTGCCGAGGCGGTGATCGACGAGATCAACGAGCGCGCGGTGGAGCAGGCCCTGCTGCTGAAGGAGGCGAACGACGGCTCCGAGGTCGTCGTCGTGAGCATGGGCCCGGACCGGGCCACCGACGCGATCCGCAAGGCGCTGTCGATGGGCGCGGACTCCGCGGTGCACCTGTCCGACGAGGCCATCCACGGCTCGTGCGCGGTGCAGACCGCGAAGGCGCTGACGAAGCTGATCGGCACCGTCGACGGCTGGGACATGGTCATCGCGGGCAACTCGGCGTCCGACGGCCAGATCGGTGCGGTCCCGGCGATGATCGCCGAGCTGCTCGGTGTGCCGTCGCTGACCCACGCCAACGAGCTCTCGGTCGAGGGCACCACGGTGAAGGCCAAGCGGGAGACCGACGAGGGCGTCACCCACCTGACCGCGGAGCTGCCGGTCGTGGTGTCGATCGGGGAGAAGTCCAACGAGCCGCGCTACCCCTCGTTCAAGGGGATCATGGCGGCGAAGAAGAAGCCGGTGGAGACCCTCGACCTGGCCGGCGCCGGGATCGACGCCTCCGAGGTCGGTCTGGCGAACGCCCTGACCACGGTCGTCTCCGCGGCGCCGAAGCCGCCGAAGCAGGCCGGCGAGAAGGTCACCGACGAGGGCGACGGCGGCGCGAAGATCGCCGAGTTCCTGGTCGGCCAGAAGCTGATCTGACCCCGGTTCTTCCTGGCTTCCCTCTTCGTTTGGAGATAGAGAATCATGGCTGAGGTTCTGGTCCTCGTCGACCACGTCGACGGTGACATCAAGAAGACCACCTACGAGCTGCTGACCGCCGCCCGCGCGCTGGGCGAGCCGTCGGCGGTCGTCGTCGGTGCCGCGGGCACCGCGGACACGCTGGCCGACGGCCTGACCGAGCACGGCGCCGAGAAGATCTACGTCGCCGAGACCGACTCCACCGACTTCCTCTCCCCGGAGACGACGGTCCTGGAGTCGCTCATCGGGTCGGCGTCCCCGGCCGCGGTGCTGCTCGCGGCCACCGGCAACGGCAAGGAGGTCGCCGGTCGGCTCGCCGTCCGGACGAACTCCGGGCTGCTGTCCGACGTCGTCGGCGTCTCGGCCGAGGGTGTGTCGCACTCGATCTTCGGTGGTGCCTACACCGCCGAGGCCAAGTCGAACACCGGGCACCCGGTCATCACCGTGCGCCCGGGCTCGATCGAGATCGAGGCCGTCGCCGGTGCGGGTGCCCGCGAGACCGTCGAGGTCCCGGCCCCGTCCGGGCGTGCCGCGACCGTGACCGGCCGCGAGCCGATCCAGGGCGGGTCCCGTCCGGAGCTGACCGAGGCGACCGTGATCGTCTCCGGTGGGCGCGGCGTGGGCTCGGCCGACGACTTCACGGTCGTCGAGGGCCTGGCGGACTCCCTCGGTGCCGCCGTCGGTGCCTCGCGCGCCGCGGTCGACTCCGGCTACTACCCGCCGCAGTTCCAGGTCGGCCAGACCGGCAAGTCGGTCTCGCCGCAGCTCTACATCGCCCTCGGCATCTCCGGCGCGATCCAGCACCGCGCCGGCATGCAGACGTCGAAGACGATCGTCGCGGTGAACAAGGACGAGGAGGCGCCGATCTTCGAGATCGCCGACTTCGGCATCGTCGGCGACCTGTTCAAGGTCGCGCCGCAGCTGCAGGAGGAAGTGGCCAAGCGCAAGGGCTGAGCCCTTCCGGTCCTCCACCGCGTCGACGCCCGGGTGCCGCCTGCACCCGGGCGTCGTCGTGTGTGCGGGGCCTGTTCACCCGCTCCTGCCTGCGACGACACCTGTCCGGGTCCGTTCACCCCGATGCCACCGACGTGTCGGTCCGCAACCGCCCGGGTGTCGCACCCGGCCGGTACCAAGCCGGGTGTGAACCAGGTGATCGTCTCGACCCCCGAGACCGCGGCCCGGCGGTACTCCCTGCTCCTCACGACCGACGACGGCGACGTCGCCGCGGCGCAGGCGCTGCGGCACCGGGTGTTCGCGGGTGAGCTGGGCGCCCGGCTCGACAGCCCCGTCCCCGGCCGCGACGTCGACCGCTTCGACGCCCACTGCGACCACCTCGTGGTCCGCGAGGACGCCACGGGCGAGATCGTCGGCACCTACCGGATGCTCCCGCCGCAGCGGGCGCGCGCCGCGGGCGGCCTCTACGCCGACGGCGAGTTCGACCTCACCAACCTCGACCCGCTGCGCCCCGGCATCGTCGAGACCGGGCGCTCCTGCGTGGACCCCGACCACCGCGGCGGCGCCGTCGTCGGGCTGGTGTGGGCCGGGCTCGCCCGCTACATGCTGCTCACCGGGCACCGCTGGCTGATCGGCTGCGCCAGCGTCTCCCTCGCCGACGGCGGCACCCGGGCCGCCGCGGTCTGGGACCGGGTCCGCGCGAAGCACCTCGCGCCCGAGGAGTACCGCACCGTCCCGCACCGCCCCTGGGACCCGACCGGCGCCCCCGTGGGCCGGGGCGGCGGCATCCCGCCGCTGCTGCGCGGCTACCTGCGCCTGAACACCTGGGTGTGCGGGCCGCCCGCGCACGACCCGGACTTCGGTGTCGCGGACTTCCCGGTGCTGCTGGGGATGGACCACATCGACCAGCGCTACCTGCGCTTCTTCCTGGGCGAGGACGCCGCCGGGGTGACGGGCGCATGACCATCGCCGCCGGGCCGGAGGGCGACGCCGGCGCGCCCCTCCGCCCGCGCCGCCGGTTCCGGCCGCGCGGCCGTGCCTCCAC
>NZ_WWFY01001234.1:0-21426 GCF_009864975.1 Pseudonocardia sp. SID8383 | reverse complement strand
GTCCTGCTGGACACGTTGGCGACACAGGTCGAGCTTGTGCCCGGCCAGGGCGACGACGTGGAACGGGTCCATCACCGTGACCGCATCGGGCAACGCGTCGGTGGCGGCGTTCTTGTAGCCGCCAAAACCGTCCATCGCCACGACCCGGACCCGTCGCGGAAGGCCGGGTCGCGGGCGTCGAGCCAGGTCTTCAGGGCCGCCGCCGAGCGGCCCGGGACCAGGTCGAGCAGCCGCGCACGGCCGTGGCCTGCGACGACATCGGTGAGGTCGGTGATCACGGTGACGAACCCGTCTCCGTCGGCGCCGAACACGTGCGCCCACTTGTGCTCGTCGACCCCGATCACCCGCACCCCGTCCAGGCGGGCCGGCCCGGCGGAGCGCAGCAGCTGCTCGGTCGCGGCGACCGCGACGCTGTTCACGGTGTCCCAGCTGCGGCCCAGCTCACGGGCGACCGCGGCGACCGTCGCCTTGTCGATCGCCAAGCGGCGCAACACGTACTCCGCGCAGCGCCGGGTCGTGGACGCACCGGGACGGGCCAGGCGGGTCGAGTCGTGGGCGAAGATCTCGCGGGCGCAGTCACCGTGGACACACCGGTAGCGCGGCACCCGGACCCGCAGTTGCAGCGGATGGCCGACCACCGGGACGTCGCTGACGCGGCGCTCGGTGCTGTCGCGGTAGATCCCGGTCAGTCCGCACCCCGGGCAGGCGCCGGGCCCGTCGGTGAGCAGGTCGCACCACAGCACCGTGGTCTCCCCGGCCAGGGCGGCGTCGGTGATCCGCACCCCGAGCTCGACGGTACGGATGATCGTGTCGGCCACGATCTGGGCAGGCGGGCACGTAGGCTGCGACATCGGGTCCCCGGGCTTGTTGACGGTGTTCGGCGTAGGAACCTTCATCATCAACTTCTCGGGGCCCGCCTCACCGCAGCGACACGACCCCACCCGCGCGGTCGATCACGCCCTCACCTGCACTCCATTTCCGGAAGAGCCACATTTCTGCCGGCTGTGAAGTTTCACAAGAGTCTCCGCCGGAAGGAACTTCGTCAGTTGATATCCGCGAGCTCCATCTCGCAAGCAACGCGCGTTTGACGCAACACTGGAAGTTCGGAGGGCAGGTCCACTCAAAACCGGTTCTGCTAACGCGCCGCAGATGACGGCCTCGACCGTACACCGAGCGGGTCGCACTACTCCCGGCCTACGGACGACGAACATCCTGACGGCGACACCAATCCAGTCCACAAAATCAACTGGCCAATCGTTCACCGATGCGCCAGATTCACAGAGCCACGCGAGCCACTCGTTGCGGGCTGAGCTGCACACCTGTGTTGGCGGTTTCCGCGGCCATTTCGGTGCCCTGACCCCAGGTGATCGAGCGCCGGACAATTTTGGGGAGCTTGACGAGGTCGCGCAGAAACGCAGTGTGGAGGCCTCAGAGTTCTAGCGCGGTAAGTGGATGAGCTTGAAGTAGCGGGTCTGGCGTTCGACCAGGGTGCCGATCCCCGAACGGTGCAGCGGCCCGACGAGTAGATTGACTTCCCGATGGCCGGGATCTCGAGCGGTCCTCGGGTGGGAACGGCCGGTCGTGGATGCTGAGCGTGGCCCCGATGAACCGGATCCGTCGCCGGACCGGGATCTGAGCACGACGGTATTCTCGGCCAATGCGCAGTGGCGAGCGGTCGGGCTCTGTGACCACGGGCGCGCGCAGCAGTGGGCTGTCGGAACGGTAGACCGCCTGGTAGATCGACTCCGCGCACAGCTGCCCACTCGGTGCGGGAGGGGAACTGCGGCCGCGGCTCCCGGCTGATCTGCTGCGGGCGCCAGCGCTGGCGTAGCCGATCGGCCACGAACGCCAGCAGCTCAGGGCTCGCCGCTACTTTGGCCAGACGTCGTCGCCGCTGCGCGGTGCGCGGTGCGCGGTGCGCGGTGCGCGGTGCGCGGTGCGCGTCGAAGGGTCGGTACTGGCCATCAGTGCGGGAATCACGACGCATTTCCCGGCTGACGTCGACGGCGACCGCCCCATCTCGGCGGCTATCTGGCCGATCGTCGGGCCGGCCTGACGCAGATCGGCGATCTCCACACTCCCGTCCTGCGACAGCGACAGGAAGCGAGTGCTGAGCGAGGCAAACATCAGCGGATCGAGCGCAGGCACATGCCCCACGCCCCGGCCATCTCTGTGGATCTTGTAGCCGCGAATCCAGTTCGCGCCGGTCGTGCGGGACACACCGACCTCGCGCCGCGCGGCGTACACCGACCAGCCCTCGGTGATCAGCCACAGGAACCACTGACGCTTCTCCGACTGCGCACGGTTGCCAGGACGAACCTTGCGGACACGACGGGACGGCAACACAAACACTTATTCTTGATCATTTGTTGCGACCACTGCCGCGAACCACCCCGGACGCCGGGAGATCAGTGTGGGCCCGTCGTCGACAGCAGCGCGTCGGCCAGGCGTTGCTCGACCAGAGAACTCGCCCCTCACCCGCTGCACCATCGCGAACGAAGCCCGATCACGAATCTTCCGTAAGGTCGACGACCAGCTGCTGATGACCGCGTTCGACATACACCTCCTACCCTGAAGGCCCCACCCACTGCGCCACTTGCCTTCTTCCTCCGGTTGCCTCCAGAGATGTGTGTTGTACAACGTCGTTCATGAGAAAGCACCACCAGTCAGGAGACGTCCAGATGCGCACCGCACGGGAGGTCGAGGTATCCCGGGTCGTTCGTGTCCCCGCCTCGAGCAATCCTGACAAGAACACGCCGGCAGGAATACGCTATCGTGCCTCGGTGTTGGTTCGCTCCGGATCGGCAGCGCACCGGGTCTCCTCGAGTCGGTCCTGGTCGTAGGTTTCCGGGAGCAGCAGGGTGCAAGCCGCCGACAGCACGATCATCGCGATCATGTACCAACCTACGGCCGAATAGTGGCCGGTCCATTCCAGCAGCCACGCCGCGATGATCGGTGCGACAGCGCTGCTCGCAAGGGTCCCCAAGGTGTAGCCGAAGGAGATTCCCGAGTAGCGAACCCTCGTCTCGAAGCTCTCTGCGAAAAAAGCCGCGAGCGGTCCGAACGAAGCGGCGAAGCCACAGGTGATCGCGAGATACCCGATGAGGGCGAGCACGAAGGATCCCGCGTTGAGCAACCAGAACCACGGAAATACCAGGACACCCATGGCGATGACGCCGCCGAGGAACACCGGTCGGCGCCCGAATCGGTCGGACATCCGTCCGAAGTAGGGCAGGGCGGCGAGAGCGAGGACCATGGACAGTAGCACCAGGACGAGCATGGCGTTGCGGCTGAACCCGATCTGTTGTGCCCCGTAGCTGAGACCGAACACCGTCGTGATGTAGAAGGTGACGCCGATGGCGAGGTAGGCACCCGCGGTGAGCACCACCTCCTTCGGGTACTGCCGCATGATGACGGCGATGGGCAGCTTGACAACCCCGCCGTGCTCCTTGCGCTCGGCGAAGTCCGGGCTCTCCGCCAGCCGCAGACGGACGACCAGTCCGAAGATGACGAACAGGCCGCTGATCAAGAACGGTATCCGCCATCCCCATTCGATGAACGCGTCCTCAGCCATTCCACCGAGGAGCAGGAACACGCCGTTGCCCAGGATCAGGCCGGCGGGCACGCCCATCTGGACCCAGCTGCCGATGTAGCCGCGACGTCTCGGCGGCGCGTGCTCGACCGCCATCAGCACGGCGCCGCCGTACTCACCGCCGAGGGAGAGTCCCTGGATGAATCGCAAGGTCACCAGAATGATCGGCGCGGCCACCCCGATCGTGGCGTAGCTCGGCAGCAATCCGATCAGGAACGTCGTGACACCCATGATGCTGAATGTGAGGACGAGCACGGATTTGCGACCGACCCGGTCTCCGAAATGCCCGAACAGAACGCCACCGATCGGGCGCGCCACGAACGCGGCTGAGAACGTAGCAAAGGAGAGGAGCGTCCCGATCAGCGGATCGAACTGCGGGAAGAAAAGTTTGTTGAAGACGAGACCGGCCGCGGTGCCGTAGATGAAGAAGTCGTACCACTCGAACGTGGTCCCGACAGCACTGGCCAGACCCGCCTTGCGGGTCCGGGAGGTCGTTGACATGTCCACTCCTTCGTGAAGATGCGACGGAACGTGCGGGCCGGCCGAGGCCGTCCGGGACCACCCGGCGCACGACGGGCCAGGTGTCCTCTGTGGTCTGTTCGGGTTCGGCTCCGCTCTGGGCCGGCCCAGCTCAGAGCAGGCGCAGCTCGTGCGCCCTCGCGATCGCTTCCACCCGGTTCCGGGCGTTGAGCTTCTGCATGGCGGTCTTCAGATAAGCCTTGACGGTGTTGCGGGCCAGCTCCAGCTGCTCGGCGATCTCGGGATTGTTGTGCCCCATCGCCGCGAATCGCAGCACCTCGTACTCGCGCCGGGTGAGTCCCACCCGGCTCAGCAGTTCGGGGCCGGCCGAGCATCGCGTACCGGCCAGCCGCGGGTCGACGACCCGCACGCCCCTCATCACGCGGTGCACGGCGGTGGAGAAATCGCTTCCCGTGACGTCCTTCACGAGACACCCGTCCGCGCCGGCCCCGAGCAGCAGGTCGATCGCGCCGTGATCGGCGTAGCCGGTGAAGAGCATGATCCGGGTTCGCGGCTGGGTGCGCCGGAGCTGCCCCACCAGCTCCGGCGCCGGCATGTCCGGGAGCCGCAGGTCCACCAGGACCAAGTCGCTCTCGATGCGACGCAGGGCGTCGATCGCCTCACGAGCGGTGCTCGCACCGCCGGTGACTGTGATGTAGGGGTCCTCTGCGGCCAGCAGCTCCACCCCGCCGCGTACGACCGGATGGTCGTCGATGACGAAGACCCGCACCGGACGGAGCTCACCCATTGCGGTCCCCCGCGCAGCACGGCACCCACGCCCGCACCGTGCTGCCGCCGTCGTCGTTCGCGCTCATGACGACGCCGCCCCCGAGCCGCTGCATCCGCTGCGCCGCCAGCGAGAGGCCGAGATGACCAGGAGCCGGGTCGGCCCTGTCTTCGGACCACCCGCATCCGTCGTCGGCGACCGCGACACTCAGCGTGTCGCCGACGACGGAAACGGTGACCACCACCGCCGAGGCGTGCGCATGCTTCTCGACGTTGACGAGAGCCTCACGCACCACCCCGAGCAGCGCCTCGTTGCGGCCCGGCCCCAGGTCCGGAATCACCGCCAGCGGCACGTACCGCGCCGGGGTCCCGGTCCGCTCCTCGAACGCCTCACAGTCCTCCTGGATACTCACGGCCAGATGTCGGTCCGGCGGCTGCTCGTTGAGCTCGGCGAGCGTGGAGCGCAACATCGACGTGACGTCCTGGACCTGGCGTTCGAGCTCCTCGACCCGTGCACGGACGCACTCGGCCCCGGTCACGGCACGCAGGCTCCGTAGCTCTGCGCCGATCCGGAAGAGCACCGGGCTCACCGAGTCGTGCAGCTCGGCGGCCTTGCGCCGCCGGTCGGCCTGGACTGCGACTCGGGTCTGGATCTGGGCACGGCGTGCACTGACCAGTGTCGCCGACGCGGCACATGCCGCCTCCTCGACCAGCGACACGACCTGCTCCCCGAAGCTGACTTTGCCCCGCACGCCGACGTAGACGGCGCCGAGCACCTCGCCGTCGTAGATCATCGGTACCGCCAGCATCGCCCGCAGGTCCTCGCGGGCGACGAGCTCGTCGAACTCGTGGGTGATCGCGCTCGACGCGAGGTAGTCCCGCACCCAGACCGGGCGCCGCTGCAGCAGGCTCTTGCCCCCGAGACCGTGTCCCTCAGGGACCAGGAGCCGATGCAGCGCGGTGCTCTGCGTCCCGAGCCAACTGCGGTGCACCATCGCGCCGTCGTACTCGACCCGTCCGACGAGCGACATGTCGAACCCACCGACCTCGCGGATTCTCCGGGCCACGGCGTTCATCGCCGCGGACTCGTCGAGCAGGACCAGGAGCTCGCTGTGTCGCAGCGCAAGCTGGTCCAGCACCGCGTCGCCGGGCACGACTCGGTTCGGCTCGGTACTGCGACGCATGGGCGCTCTCCTCGTCGAGGTCCTCGAAGCGTATCCGCCGGGGCATCGTTCCCCCGTTCGTCGAAGGTCAGGGGATGGAGGTGGCGACGTCACCCCGAAGCCGCAGCAACGACTCCAGCAGGAAGTGATCGCCCCAGATCAGCTCGTGCGCGGTCGCTTCTCCCCGTCGCTGGTCGAAGCATCCGGCCGTGAGGATCCCCGCAGGGCGGGGGTCGTCCTCCGTCACGGGGGTGAGGTGGTCCACGACGAGCCTCCGCACCGTGGCCGCGGCATGGTCGCGGTAGTGCGGACGATCGGTCGACTGGTCGGCCAGCCTCAGAAGCGCTACAGCGGCGATGGCGCTGGCCGAGGTGTCCCGCGGGGCGTCGACGCCGGCCGCGAAGTCCCAGGGGGCGACCCGACAATCGGGCAGCCACTCGATCCACCGATCCGCGACGCGCAGAGCCGGGTCGAGGAACTCCGGGCCCGACCAGTGCGCAGCCTGCGCGAAGCCGAGCATGGCCCAGGCCTGGGCCCGGGCCCAGGTGCTGCCGTCGGACAGTCCCTTGTGCGTGTAACGGCACTTCAGCTCACCCGTGCGCTCGTCGAAGGCCGCGGACTGGGCGACGGACCCGTCGTCCCGGACGCAGTACTCCACGTGCCGTGCCGCATGCCGGCGCGCGATCTCCGCCAGACCGGTTTCGCCCGTCCTCTCGGCGGCCCAGCACAGCAACGCGACCGTGCCCGGAACGGCATCGATGTTGGCCGCGCCCGCGCCGACGTCGCCCGCCTCCTCCGCCTGGCTGCCCAGCGGAATCAACCCGGCGTCGCCGTTGAACGCGCTCGCCAGACCACGCGCCCCGGCCAGCGCCGACTCGGCAGCCGCACCGCTGCCGGTCAGCAGATGGGGCAGCAGCGCGCCGTAATGGAAGAGGAACCCGCGGAAGGCGGTGTCGGACTCGGCACGTCCGGTCAGCCCGATCGCGACCTGGTCGGCCGCCGCGGCGTAACGCTCTTCGCCGGTTGCCACCGCCGCCAACGCCAGCAGGCTGCCCCAGAAGCCGCCGGTCCAGAATCCATCGGGGGTCCGACGCCAGGTGCCGTCAGCGGGGTCCGCGTAGTGCGGGTAGCCCGGCTGATCCGACGCCAAGGTGGCGTCGGTCCGCTCGACGAGCAGTCGGACGGCCTCGCCGTGGTCGTAGGTCCTCATGACGAGCTCACCTGGCCGGGCAGCAGCACGGGCTTCAGGACGGTTCCGCCTCGCATGTCCGCCAGCGCGCGCCCGGCATCGGTGAGCGGGTACGTGGTGACGAGCTTCTCCAGGTCGAACCGCCTCGCCAGCTCGGGCACGCTCAGTACATAGTCGAGATGGTTGCGCGGCGAGAATGCCCAGCTGCCGAGCACCCTCAGCTGCTTCTTGGTGATGTGGTGCGGATTGATCGGGGTCGTGCCGTGGTCGGTGTACTGGCCGACCACCAGGTACGTACCGCCGCGGCGGGTGAGGTCGATGCCCTCGGCGACCGCTGCCGGGACGCCCGTCGCCTCGATCACGAGGTCCGCACCACGCCCGTCGGGCGTCTCGGCCCGGACCTTCGCCGCGCGGTCGACGGAGTCGGACTCGGTGAAGATGTCGACGTGCACGTCACCGATGCCCGCGGCGCGTGCGGCGTCCAGCCGTCCCGCAGGCCCCCCCACGATGATCACCTTGACGGCACCCGCGAGCGTCGCCAGCATGGCGCAGGCCAGCCCGACCGGCCCACTCCCCTGCACGATCACGACGTCACCGGGTCGGGGGCCTCCGATGCCCATGGCGTGCACGGCGGTCGGGCCCGCGCAGCCCAGGGCGATCACCTGCTCCGGGCCGACGCCCTCCGGGATCTTGACGATCGTCGAGCCCGGCTGCAGATAGATCTGCTCGGCCCAGCCGCCCGACAGGTGCGGCCAGACCCCGCTGCTCTGGTTGATGCCGTACACCTTGCGCGTCTCGCAGAGCGACGGCTCGTCGCTCGTGCAGTGGAAGCACTCGTGGCACGGGATGTTCGACGCCCAGGACACCGCGTCGCCCGGCTGCAACGGGGCGCCGAGCACATCGGTCGTCACCTCGTTCCCGAGCGCGCTGATCCGGCCCACCGCCTCGTGCCCGAGGATCATCGGCAGCGGAATCTCCATCCGGCCCTGCTGCAGGTGCATGTCGGTGCCGCAGACCCCGGCGTGGGTGACGTCGACCGTCACGGCGCCCGGCTGCGGTGCGCTCGCGGGACGGTGCCCCACCTGCAGGTCCTCGCCGAATGCGGTCAGCTCGACGGCGACGCGATCGCCCATGGTGTCCTCCTTCATCGCACCGCTCCGCTCTCGCGGAGGGCACGGAGCTCGTCGTCGTCGAAGCCCGCCTCGCGCAACACCGCCTCGGTGTCCGCGCCCACCCCGGACACCCCGCGGCCGACGCTCGCGGGAGTACGCGACAGTCGGACGGGGTTGCCGAGGATCCTGGTCGTGCGCCGGCCTTCGACGTCGACGGTGGTGACGGTGCCGTTCTCCAGTACCTGCGGATCCTCCAGCGCCTCGCGCAACGTGAGCAGCGGGGCCGACAGCAGGTCGACGGCGTCGAACCGCTCGGTGGCATCTCGCGTGGTGAGTGCGGCGACCGCGTCGCGCAGCAACTCATTGGCGGCGGCGGCGTTGCGGGCCTGCAGGTCGGCGGTGGCGAACTCCGGCCTGCGGCTGAGGTCCTCGACCTCCAGCGCCTTGCACAGCATGCCGAGGGCGTTGTCGCGGAACAGGCCCAGGACCGTGACCATGCCGTCCGCGGTGGGGAAGACCCCGTGGTACCAGTCGGTGACCCAGTTGGTCTCGTGGTCGTACATCAGCAACGAAGCGCTCTCCAGCGTCTGCAGAGCGAGTGCCGTGTCGAGCAGGTTGACGCTCACCTTCTGCCCCCTGCCGGAGCGCTCGCGCTCGAAGAGCGCGACCAGGATCCCCTGCGCCAGCAACATCCCGGACGCGTAGTCCACCGCGGGGACCGGATTGAGGTGCGCGGACAGCGTCCGGTCCCCGACGGTCCGGGCCATCCCGCTCAGCGACTGGGCGAGCATGTCCTGCCCGGCCTTGTGCGCGTAGGGGCCGCTCTCGCCGAAGCCGGACGCCGAGGCGTACACCAGCCGCGGGTAGCGCTCGGCGAGCAGCTCGTACGCCAGACCCAGGCGTTCCACGGCCGCCGGCCGGTAGCTGTGCACGAGAACGTCGGCCCTGGCCAGTAGCCGGTGCAGCGCGCTCATGCCCTCCCGGGTCTTCAGATTGAGGGCGATGCTGCGCTTGTTGCGGTTGACGCCGGCGTAGTATGACGACGGCTCCCCTGCCTCGACCGCCGGGCGGTCCAGCGAGCGCAGCATGTCGCCCCGGACACCGCGCTCGACCTTGATCACGTCGGCGCCGTGGTCGCCGAGCACCTGCGCGGCGACGGGGCCCTGCACCACTTCGCCGAGGTCGAGCACGGTCATCCCGCTCAGCGGCTGTGACACGCCGATCACCGACCCTCGTAGACGGACTTCGCCACGAGCAGCCGCTGGATCTGGTTGGTGCCCTCGTAGATCTGGGTGATCTTGGCATCGCGCATCATGCGTTCCACCGGGTAGTCGCGGACGTAGCCGTACCCGCCGTGGAGCTGCACCGCGTCCGTGGTGACGGACATGGCGTTGTCGCTGCAGAGCAGCTTCGCCATCGAGATCCTGCCGCGAGCCCGCGGGTCCCCGTCCATGATCAGACGAACGGCGTCGTACAGCAGTGCGCGGGCGGACTCGATCTTGACCGCCATATCGGCGACCATCCCGCGCAGCATCTGGAAGCGTGACAGCGGCTGACCGAACTGGTGCCGCTCGCAGGTGTAGGCCACCGCCGCGTCGAAGGCGCCCTGCGCCACGCCGAGGGCCTGCGCGGCGATGAGCGCGCGGCTGGTGTTGAGCTCACCGTTGATGTAGCGGTAGCCCTGTACCGGGTCGGCCACGACGCGGCTCGCCGGCAACCGCACACCGTCGAAGTTGACGTCGGCGGTCGGGCTGCCCCGCATGCCCATCTTCTTCTCGTGCGGGCCGAAGGACACGCCCGGGTCGTCCCGGTGGACCATGAACACGCCGAAGTCCTGCGTTCCCCCGGACCGGGCGAGTACGGCGTACCAGTCGGCCCACGGCGCGTTGCTGATGAAGCGCTTCTGGCCGGTGAGCCTCCAGTCCGTGCCGTCGGGACGCGCTGTGGTGGCGATCGCGGAGAGATCGGAGCCGACGGTCGGCTCGGTCATGCACCAGGCGGCCCCCGCATCACCGGCCGCGACGCGCGGCACGATCTCGGCCTTGAGCTCGTCCGAGCCGTGGCTGACCACTGTCGAGGTACCGGCCCAGTTGACCAGCAGCACGAGCGCGGTGCTCCCGCAGGCGGCGGCAACCTCTTCGACGGCGATGACCTGCGACAACAGGTCTCCGTCGCCGCCACCGAGCGCCCCGGCGTAGGGCAGGCCCGCGACCTCGGCCTCGCGCAGCGCCGCCCAGCCCTCCTCGGGGAAGCGCTCCTTGTCGTCGACATCGCCGGCATGCGGGGCGATGCGATCGGCGGCGAGCCTCCGGACCATGTCCCGGAAGTCGTCGTACTGGGTGTCCATGTCGTCTTCCCTTCGACGATCGTGCAGGTGGTTCACAGCGGTGGCCAGCTGAGGCCGGTGACGGCGGGACCCCCGCCGCCCGCCGTGACACGGCGGGCGACGTCCGCGGAGACGCCCAGCCGGGTCAGCACCGCCTCCGTGGCGTCTGCGGTGTCGGTGTGCCCGGCCCGGGCCGCGGTGCGGGAGAACACCGGGACGGGCGGGACGGAGCCGGGGTCGAATCCGTCGTAGCGCTCCTTGATCTGCCCGAAGCCGGCGAGTTCGTGGGGCTCGAGGACCGGCGTGACGCAGGCGTCGACGCCGGCGAAGCGCTCCGCCCAGGCGTCGCGGTCGCGGGTGGCGAACGCCGCGGTCAGGCGCTCGCCGATCTCGGTCCAGTTCTCGGGGTCGAGGTGGTCCGGGACCTCACCGAGTTCCAGCGCAGCCCAGAGGTTGGCGAAGAACGCGTTCTCCAGCGCGCCGACCGCGACGTGGCGACCGTCCGCACAGGGATAGCACCGGTACGCCGGCATGCTGCCGGTGAGGACGCCCTCCCCCCGGGCCGGTAGAGACCGGTGGCCCCAGTCGGCGAAGTTCATGCCCATCATGGACAGGACGCCGTCGACCATCGCCGCGTCGAGGTACTGGCCGGCCCCGGAACGCTCCCGCTCGTAGAGCGCGGACACGATGCCGAACGCCGCCAGCAGGCCGCCACCGGCGAAGTCGGCCAGCAGGTTGAGCGGCGGCACCGGTGGCCCGTCGGCGGGCCCGAACGTCCCCAGGGCGCCGCCGACGGCGGCATAGTTGATGTCGTGTCCGGCAGCCTGCGCGAGCGGACCGGTTTGCCCGTATCCGGTGACACTGCAGTAGACCAGCCGCGGGTTGATCCGGCGCAGCTCCTCGTAACCCGCCCCGATCCGGTCGGCCACGCCGGGCCGAAAGCCCTCCATCAGCACGTCGGAGACCTCGACCAGCCGGTGCAGGGCCGCACGGCCGTCCGCTGTCTTGAGATCGAGGGTCACGAACTGCTTCCCGCGCGCCAGGGCGGGGACGGGGAGCCCGGACCTGCCGCCACCGACGGAGATGACCTCGGCCCCCAGGTCGGCCAGCAGCATGCTTCCGTAAGGGCCCGGAGCCAGGCGGGTCATGTCGAGCACGCGGATGCCGGTCAGCGGACCGGAACTTTCCGATGTGGACGTCAGGGATGGCACAGCAGGACGCTCCTCCTCGTTGTGGTCGCCTCGCGTTGCTTCGAGATCCTGTGCTGCCCTCATCCGCCTCGGTACCTCCACCAGGAGGTGCCGGTTTCCCGACGACGGCGCGACGGTGTCCGCCGAGCGTGGCAACGGGCCACCCCGACCGAGGGAGACGGCGATGTCCGGCGTCGAGCAGCCGAGCACCAGCCCGGCGGAGTTCGAGCAGGTCCTGGAATCCGCGGCCGCGGCGGCGCCCGCACTGGGCGCGATGTCGCCCGGGGAGCGAGCCAGGTTGTTGCGCGCGGTCGCGGCGGGCCTGCGGGCCCGGCGCGACGAGCTGGTCCCGCTCGCGGATGCGGACAGCGCCCTGGGCGAGGCGCGGCTGGTCGGCGAGGTCGAGCGCACCGCGGTGCAGTTCGAGATGTTCGCCGAAGCGGTCGAAGAGGGTTCCTGGCTCGAGGCCGTGATCGATCGGGCGAACCCCGAGGGCCCGCTCGGCCCGCAGCCCGACCTGCGCCGCATGCTCGTGCCTCTGGGGCCGGTCGCCGTGTTCGGGGCGAGCAACTTCCCGTTCGCGTTCGGGCTCGCCGGCGGGGACACCGCGTCGGCCCTGGCCGCGGGCTGCCCGGTTGTCGCGAAGGTGCACCCCGCCCAACCGCGGCTCTCCGGCCCCTACGCCGAGGTCGTCGCGAAGTCGCTGGCCGCAGCCGGTGCTCCCGAGGGCACCTTCGGGGTCGTGTCGGGACTCGAGTCGGGCCGTGCCCTCGTCATGGACCCGCGGATCACCGCGGTCGGCTTCACCGGCTCCACCTCCGGGGGGAGGGCGCTCGCGGACCTGGCCGCCGGTCGCCCCTCCCCCGTTCCCTTCTACGGTGAGCTGGGCAGCCTCAACCCGGTGTTCGTCACGCCGGCGGCCGCGGCCGCGCGGGGCGAGGGGATCGTCCGCGACTACCTGGCCTCGGTCGGGCTCGGCGCCGGCCAGTTCTGCACCAAGCCGGGCCTGCTGCTCGTGCCCGAGGACAGCGGGATGGCCGAGATCGTCGCCGCCGAGGCGGACACCGCACCGGTCACGTTGCTGCACGACGGGATCGGCGACGCCTACGTGGACGGGACGCGGGCCCTGGCGACGCATCCCGCGGTGCGGATCCTTGCCGGTGCCCCGGAAGGCGACGGCCGGACCGTCCGCCCCGTGTTGGCCAGGACGACGATCGTCGAGCTCGCCGGGTTCCGGGACGAACTGCTGGCGGAGCGCTTCGGACCCTTCTCCCTCGTGGTGACCTACCGCGACGCCGACGAGCTGCGGTCCGCCGTCGCCCTGCTGGAGGGGTCGCTGACCGCAGGGGTACATGCCGCGGGGCCCGACGACGGCGACGCGGCAGCGCTGCTTCCTCTCCTCGCTCCGCTCGCCGGCCGCGTCCTGTGGAACAGTTGGCCGACGGGTGTCGCGGTCACCTGGGCACAGCACCACGGCGGCCCCCACCCGTCGACGACATCGATCCACACATCAGTGGGCGCCACGGCCATGCGCCGTTTCCTGCGCCCGATCGCCTACCAGTCGGTTCCGGACGCTTTGCTCCCGGCAGCGTTGGCGGACGCCAACCCGCTGGGCATCCCCCGCCGTGTCGACGGCGTGCTCACCCCGGAGCCGCCGGCGTGAGCGGTAGGCGTCTCACTTCACCGAGGGTCCAGCGCCCGTGAGCCCGGTGTTGGACGGGATCCGCGTCGTCGAGCTCGGCAGCGGTGCGCTCAGCCCACAGCCGGGGCAGACGCTCGGCGACCTCGGAGCCGAGGTCGTCAAGGTGGAGCACGGCGCCCGGGGGGGCGCCCTTCGCCCGGTCGACCGGCAGGCGGTCGACAACGACCTCATGGCACCGGCTTTCGCCGCCGCGAACCGCAACAAGCGCAGCATCTGCGTCGACCTCGCCACGCCCGGTGGCGAGGACGTCGTGCGCCGTCTGGTCGAGCGCGCCGACGTCCTGCTCCACGACCACGGGGCGCCGTGCATCGAGCGGCTCGCGCTGGGCCACGCCGATCTCGCCGGAGGCCACCCGCGCCTGATCCACGCCTCGATCAGCAGCGCCGGTTCCATCGGTTCCACAGCCGCCCCGGCGGGACACGAGCTACTCGCGCAGGCCACGAGCGGGCTCACCCACACCGGCTGCGGCCGGGGTGGTCACCTCCCGCGATCCCTTCCCGGCACGCCGGTCATCTACGCGGCCTCGGCGCTGCTGGTTCAGGGGATCCTCGGAGCGCTCCTCGAGCGAGGCCGATCGGGCCGCGGACAGGAGGTGACGGTGAGCCTGTTCGACACCGCACTCGCCATGCAGGGATCGGAGGTCGCATCGTTGTCGATGTACGGGCGGAGCCCCGGATGGGACGACCTGGGGTACCGGGCCACGTTCACGACCCGCGACGGAACCGTGACCGTGGTCGGTGTCGTCGACGCGGACGCACTCGGCCCGCTGTGCCGGGAACTCGGCGTCGACGACCTCACCGAGCGGGCAGAGTTCTCGACGCCGTACCTCCAGGCGCGTAACGGGGAGGCGGCAACAGCTCTTCTCGCGCCAGCCGTCGCCGAGCTGACGAACCTGCAGGCTCTCGAGGTCTTCGAGACCGCAGGACTGGCCTGTGCTCCCCGGCTCGGGCTCCGGACGCTCCTCGACGGGTCGCGTGTCGGGGCCGGCCCACTCCTGGTCGACGTGGACGTGGCGGGCCAGCCGGCCGCGCAGCTGCCCCGCCATCCCGTGCGCATGTCGCGGAGTCGCGCACAGACCGGGCGAGGGGTCCCCGCCCTCGGCCAGGACACCGAGAACGTGCTCGCCGAGCTCGGCTTCGTTCCCGGCGAGATCCGCGCGCTGGCCGGTGTCGGCGCCATCCGCCCGGACGCGGACAGGGAGATCCGCTCCGCCGCGAACTACGTCTGATCGAGCTCGGATCCACAGTCGACGTGAGGCTGAGGATCGGGTCGTGGGTGGACGACGAACCAACGGGCCCGCACGTGCGCAACGGCGCTACTTCGTGCTCCCGCCCGCGTCGACGAGCAGCTCGAGTCCGGTCACGAAGCGGACCTCGTCGGACAGCAGCCAGAGCGCGGCGGTGGTCGAGTCCGTGATCTCAATGCTGCTGGTGGTCTTGGTGCCCTTCTCCTGCAACGCCCGCCCGTCCTGGGCGATCGCCCGGCGGATCGTCAACGTCCCCGAATGCCGATCGACGTTCGTTCTTCGCGCCCGCCCCGGCCGGGACGGTCTCGCGCAGGTAGTGCCGCCGACCGGAGATCGGGTCCTTCCCGACGTAGACGGAGACCCGGAGCGCGCCGCTGGGCAGCTCCTCGATCGTCCCGCGCGGTCGTCCGCGCGGCCTCCCGGCTGCCGTCACGTGGAGCAGGATACGAGGGCTTCGCACCACGAAAGGCTCCACGAGCGGAGCTACGCGATCATGGGGCCAGAGAAGGCCCTGGTCAGATATGTGGGCGCGGCAGGGTTCGAACCTGCGACCGCTCGGGTGTAAACCGAGTGCTCTCCCGCTGAGCTACGCGCCCGGGACGGACATCTTCACACGGCCCCCAGGGCCCGACGCCACCCGTCCTGGTCCCGCGGATCCCCCGGCTGGTTCACTTCGGCGAACGAGACGGTGCCGTCCGGGCCGACCAGGAACGTCCCCCGCAGCGCCATCCCCTTCGCTGTGTCGAACACCCCGTAGGCCGACGCCACGGCCCCGTGCGGCCAGAAGTCGGACAGCAGCGGGAACCCGAACCCCGCGGACGCGGCCCAGGCCCCGAGCGAGAACGTCGGGTCACAGGAGATCGCCAGCACCTGGGTGGCGTCGTTCTGGAACTCCGGGAGCGACGCCTGCACCGCCGACAGCTCCCCGCCACAGATCCCGGAGAACGCGAACGGGTAGAAGACCAGCAGCGCCGAGCGCCCCGACCCGAGGACCGACGCCAGCGAGACCGGCTGTCGGTTCTGGTCGGGGAGCTCGAAGTCCGGGGCGGCCGCACCCTCGACTACTGGGCTCAGCGCTTGCCCTTCCCCTGCTTCGGCGGCACGAGCTTCGACCCCACCCAGTCGTCCCCGAGCGTCGCGTTGGACGTCTGCGACAGTCCGGCGGTCGGAGCCGCCTCGGCGATCTCGGAGGGCTGGATGTGGCCGTCACGGCCGGTCTTGGGTGTCAGGACCCACACGAAGCCCTCGTCCGAGAGGGGCGTTCGGGCGTCGACCAGGGTGTCGATCAGGTCGCCGTCCCCGTCGCGGAACCACAGGAGGACGACGTCGATGACCTCCTGGGCGTCCTCGTCGAGGAGCTCCTCACCTGTCGTGTCCTCGACGGCCTCTCTGACCTGGTCGTCGATGTCGGAGTCGTACCCGAGTTCCTGGACGATCATGCCCGGCTCGATGCCGAGCTTTGCCGCGATGTCGGACGCACCGGCATCTGCCGCGGTCACCACTCGTTCCCCTTTCACGCTGCTCACGCAGTCCATCGTCTTCGGTTCCGCGTGCGGGCGCCACCCTTCGCGCGAAATCGGATGGGGCATCCGATCACGGGGGCACGACCGGATGCAACCGGCTCGTGGTGCGCGGCGCGGTGACGCGCAGGTCACCCCGCCCTCCGTTCAGTTACGTACGAGTAGTACCTATCCTCGCGGCCAGAGCCCGACTTCGTGAACGACGAGTTTCGGGACCGCGCCGGAACAGGCACGATGGACCGAGCCACGGCCACGACCGTCGAGTCCGGCCGGCGACGTCGCCCCACAGCCGGCGGCGGAAAGACAGGGCCGGGCGATCCCGGCCACCGACGGAATCAGGCAGGGAGAACCCTTGACCGCGCAGAGCAGCACGCCCGGCGACGACAAGCGCCGCGTCAACGTCATCCGGGACGGGCTGGCCGCCCACCTGCCGGACATCGACCCCGAGGAGACGGCCGAGTGGCTGGACTCCCTGGACGCGGTCCTGGACAACGCCGGGCAGCAGCGCGCCCGCTACCTCATGCTGACGATGCTGCAGCGCGCCCGTGAGAAGCACGTGGGCGTCCCGTCGCTGACCGCGACGGACTACGTCAACACCATCCCGACCGACCGCGAGCCGTGGTTCCCCGGCGACGAGGACGTCGAGCGCACCTACCGGCGCTGGCTGCGCTGGAACGCCGCGATGACCGTGCACCGCGCGCAGCGCCCGGGCATCGGTGTCGGTGGGCACATCTCGTCCTACGCCTCCTCGGCGACGCTCTACGAGGTCGGTTTCAACCACTTCTTCCGTGGCAAGGAGCACCCCGGCGGCGGCGACCAGATCTACATCCAGGGCCACGCCTCCCCCGGCATCTACGCCCGCGCCTTCCTCGAGGGGCGGCTGTCGGAGGACCGGCTCGACGGCTTCCGCCAGGAGCTCAGCCACGCCGGCCCGGGCGGCGGCCTGCCGTCGTACCCGCACCCGCGCCTGATGCCGGACTTCTGGGAGTTCCCCACGGTCTCGATGGGCATCGGGCCGATGAACGCGATCATGCAGGCGCGGTTCAACCGCTACCTGGGCGACCGCGGGTTCAAGGACACCTCGCAGCAGCAGGTGTGGGCCTTCCTCGGCGACGGCGAGATGGACGAGCCCGAGTCGCGCGGCCTGATCCACGTCGCGGCCAACGAGGGCCTGGACAACCTGAACTTCGTCGTCAACTGCAACCTGCAGCGCCTCGACGGTCCGGTCCGGGGCAACGGCAAGATCATCCAGGAGCTGGAGGCGTTCTTCCGGGGCGCCGGCTGGAACGTCATCAAGGTCATCTGGGGCCGCGAGTGGGACTCGCTGCTGCACGGCGACCGTGACGGCGCGCTGATCAACCTGATGAACACCACGCCGGACGGCGACTTCCAGACCTACAAGGCCAACGACGGCGCCTACGTCCGCGACCACTTCTTCGGCCGGGACCCGCGGACCAAGGCGCTCGTCGACCCGATGAGCGACGCCGAGATCTGGAAGCTCAAGCGCGGCGGGCACGACTACCGCAAGGTGCACGCGGCCTACGCCGCCGCGACCGCGCACCACGGCCAGCCGACCGTCATCCTGGCCAAGACCATCAAGGGCTACGGCCTGGGCACGCACTTCGCGGGCCGCAACGCCACCCACCAGATGAAGAAGCTCACGCTCGACGACCTCAAGCAGTTCCGCGACGAGCAGCGCATCCCGATCTCGGACAAGCAGCTCGAGGCCGACCCGTACCTGCCGCCGTACTACCACCCCGGCGAGAAGGACGAGGCGATCCAGTACCTGCGGGAGCGCCGTCGCCAGCTGGGCGGGCCGCTGCCGTCGCGCCGGACCACCGGCAAGCCGCTGGTGCTCCCCGGCGACAAGGTCTACGACTTCGTCAAGAAGGGCTCCGGCAAGCAGGAGGTCGCCACGACGATGGCGTTCGTCCGGCTGCTGCGCGAGCTCATCAAGGACAAGGAGATCGGCCCGCGCTTCGTGCCGATCATCCCGGACGAGGCCCGTACCTTCGGTATGGACTCGATGTTCCCGAGCCAGAAGATCTACAACCCGAACGGCCAGAACTACACCTCGGTCGACGCGGACCTGATGCTCGCCTACAAGGAGTCCGAGCAGGGCCAGATCCTGCACGAGGGCATCAACGAGGCCGGTTCGGTCGGGTCGTTCACCGCGGCGGGCACGTCGTACGCCACGCACGACGAGCCGATGATCCCGGTCTACATCTTCTACTCGATGTTCGGCTTCCAGCGGACCGGCGACTCGATCTGGGCCGCCTCGGACCAGATGGCCCGCGGCTTCCTCGTCGGCGCCACCGCGGGCCGCACGACGCTGACCGGTGAGGGGCTGCAGCACAACGACGGGCACTCGCTGCTGCTGGCGGCGACCAACCCGGCGGTCGTCGCCTACGACCCGGCGTTCTCCTTCGAGGTCGCGCACATCGTCCAGGACGGGCTGCGCCGGATGGTCGGTGAGAAGCCCGAGAACGTCATCTACTACCTGACGGTCTACAACGAGCCCTACCGCCAGCCGGCCGAGCCGGAGGACGTGGACCGCGAGGGCATCCTGCGCGGGATGCACCGCTTCGCCGCCGCGCCCGAGGGCAACGGCCCCGTGGTGCGGCTGCTCGCCTCCGGGGTCTCGCTGCCGTGGGCGCTGACCGCGCAGAAGATGCTGGCCGACGAGTGGGACGTCCGTGCCGAGGTCTGGTCGGTGACGTCCTGGGGTGAGCTGCGCCGCGACGGCGTCGAGGCCGAGCACGCCAACCTGCTCAAGCCCGGTGACGAGCCGGTCGTGCCGTACGTGACCCAGAAGCTGGGCGACGGCGAGCACGGCGACGCCCCGGTCGTGGCGGTCTCGGACTGGATGCGTGCGGTCCCCGACCAGATCCGCCAGTGGTCCCCGGCGCCGTTCCTGTCGCTGGGCACCGACGGGTTCGGCCTGTCCGACACCCGTCCGGCCGTGCGCCGCCACTTCGCGGTCGACGCCGAGTCGATCGTCGTCGGCGCGCTCTCGGTGCTGGCCAAGCAGGGCCTGGTGAAGACCGAGACCGCGGCCGAGGCCGCGGCCGGCTACAAGATCGACGACCCGCAGGCCGCCGGCCCGCAGATCGGCGACGGCGGGGCCGCCTGACCCCACCGGCACACGACGGCCCGCCGCCCCGCACGGGGCGGCGGGCCGTCGCCGATTTTCGCCCCTCCCAGGGCGACGCAGATCACGATAGGCTCCGCGCGACGGCGGTGGCGGTGATCACTCGTCCTCGCGACTCGCCGTCCTGACCAGGGCGTCGACCGTGTGCGTCGCTGGCCAGCGGTCCCGGGGCGAGGTGCTCCGGGCCGATGATCTCCAGGGAGCAGGAATGGCAGAAGGCACCGTCAAGTGGTTCAACAGCGAGAAGGGCTACGGCTTCCTCGCCCCCGACGGTGGTGGTGCGGACGTGTTCGTGCACTACTCGGCAATCCAGACGAACGGCTACAAGAGCCTCGACGAGGGGCAGCGCGTGTCGTTCGACATCGAGCAGGGGCAGAAGGGGCCGCAGGCCAGCGGGGTCACACCGCTCTGAGCCGTCCGGTCACCCGTCCGTCGTGGTGACCGGCAGCAGACCGTCACGGCCGAGGCCCCGCGTGCCCCGGCCGGTTCCGCGGCGCCCGGGTGTCACCACCCCAGCGCCGCGTGCATCTCCCACACCAGGATCTCGGCCCCGTCCGGTCCGGCGGTGATCCGCCGGCCGCCGTCGTCGACGATCCTGGCCGCGTCGCCCGTACCGAGCTCGTCACCGGGCACGTCCTCCAGCGTCGCGCCCCCACGTGCCACGAAGGCGTGCACGAACGGGGCGGTCGGCAGCTCCGTCGCCGCCCCCGGCGCGAGCCGTGCCACCGACAGGGCCGCCGCGCGCTGACGCAGCGGCAGCAGGGTCGCCTCACGGTGCCGTTCCAGGCCCGAGGCCAGGACGACCGTGTCCCTGCGCTCCCCCGCGTCCGCCGCACGCACGAGGTGGCGCGGGTCTCCGCCCGGTTCCTCGGGCACCACCCACATCTGCACGAACCGCACGCCCCCGTCCGGCGTCGCGTGCTCGGAGTGCCGCACCCCCGACCCTGCGCCCAGGTACTGCACCCCGCCCGGCCCGACCCGTGCGGTCCGCCCGGTGGTGCTGTCGCGGTGTTCCAGCTCGCCGTCGAGGACCCAGGTGAGGATCTCGGTGTCGCGGTGCGGGTGCTCGTCGTAGCCGCGCCCCGGGACGAGCCGGTCCTCGTTGTGCAGCAGCAGCAACCCGAAGTGGGTGTTGGCCGGGTCGTAGTGCGCCCCGGCGGAGAAGCTGTGCCGCGAGTCGAGCCAGCCGGTCTCCGTGCGCGCCCGCGAGCCGGAGCGGTACAGCGTGACGTGTCCTGTGGGTGCGTCCATCGTCGTGTCATGCTGCCCGACGTGCACCGCCACCCGGTCGCGGACGCGACGTTGCGCCGCCTCGAGCTCGCCTCGTCCCGGCTGGCCGCGGCATGCCTGGCGGAGATGGAGCGGCGCTGCCCGTGGTTCGCGGGGCTGCCCGCCGACCAGCGCGCGGGCGTGGCGCTGGTGACCCAGACCGGCGTCGCGAACTTCGTGTCCTGGCTGCGCGAGCCCGCCCGCACCACCCCGCTCACCGCCGAGGCGTTCCGGATCGCGCCGCGCGACCTGGCGCGGAGGATCAGCCTGCGCCAGACCGTCGAGCTGGTGCGTATCGCCGCGGACGTGTTCGAGGAGCACCTGCCCCCGCTCGCCGACGACGGCACCGAGCGCCACGAGCTCACCGAGGCCGTGCTGCGCTTCGGCCGGGAGATCGCCTTCGCCGCCGCCACCGTGTACGCCGGCGCCGCGGAGTCCCGCGGCGCCTGGGACGCCCGGCTGGAGGCGCTCGTCGTCGACGCCGTGCTGCGCGGTGACACCGACGGCGCGCTCGTGTCCCGGGCCGCCGCGCTCGGCTGGGACCCCGCCGCCCCGGTGCACTGCCTGGTCGGCTCCGCCCCCGGCTCCGGCCCCGAGTCCCCGCAGCTGATCGTGGAGCTGCGCCGGGTCGCCGCGCGGCTCGGCCACGACGTGCTCGTCGGCGTCCAGGGGCGACGGCTGGTGGTCCTGCTGCATCTGACCGGGCGGCCCGCGCGCCGGG
>NZ_WWFY01001233.1:0-12092 GCF_009864975.1 Pseudonocardia sp. SID8383 | reverse complement strand
GCTGCCGCGCCGCGGTGACCTGCAGGTCCGCGGGCTCACCGCCGCCTGGCCCGGGCCGGGACCGGACGGGCGCGGCCGCACCGTCCTGCACGGGGCGGACCTCGACGTCGGACGCGGGGAGGTCGTGGCGCTGGTCGGTGCCAGCGGGTCGGGCAAGTCGACGCTGGCCGCGGTGCTGTTCCGGTTCCTCGACCCGCGCGCGGGGTCGGTCCGGCTCGACGGGCACGACCTGGCCCTGCGCCCGCCCGACGAGGTCCGTGCGGTGGTCTCCGGGGTACCCGCCGACCCGCACGTGTTCGACTCGACGGTCCGGGAGAACCTGCGCCTGGCCGCCCCCGACGCCGACGACGCCCATCTCATCGACGTCCTGCGCCGGGTCGGGCTCGCCGGCCTGGCCCTCGACGACGAGGTCGGCGCGCACGGCGCCCGGCTCTCGGGCGGGATGCGGCGACGGCTCGCGCTGGCCCGCGCGCTGCTCGTCGACCCCGCGGTGCTGGTGCTCGACGAGCCCACCGCGCACCTCGACCCGGACACCCGCGACGCCGTCCTCGACGACCTGCTCGCCGCTGCGGCGGGCCGGGCCGTGCTCGTCATCACCCACGACCCGGCGGTGCTGCCGCGGGCCGACCGGGTGTACACGCTGCGCGACAAGAGGGTTCACCTGCGCAGCGGGGCTGCGTGCGGCCCTCGCGAACCGCGGCCCTACTCTGCTCCGAACGTCCGATAGCGGGCCCCGGCCGGCTCCGGGCGTTCGCGAGGTTCTCTCAGTCGGGTCACAGGAGCCCCCTGACACGCTGGGAGCACCTCGCCGGGACACCGTCCCGCGCAGGAGTGCAGGAGTCAGTACGAGCCCGCGCGCGCCACGGCATCCGCCCGGCGCCGCGTCCGGTCAGAACGTGAGGTCACCAGCCCGTGCGAGCGTCACGCCGTCCCTCCCCGACGACGTCCGGACCGAGGTCCCCGTCGCGGCCCCCCCGGTTCCGGCCCGGCCTGCGCCGGACCCCGGCCCTGGCCCTGCTGCTCGCGGGGGTCCTGGCCCTCGCCGCCTGCACCTCGGGGACCGGCGGCACCACCACCGGTGACGCCGTGCCGTCGTCGGCGCTGGAGGCCTCGGCGAAGGCCGTCGACCTGAACGGCTGGCGCTGGGACGAGCAGCCGGGCCCGATGGAGATCGGGGTGACCCACACCCAGGACAGCCTCGACGACACCGAGCCCGCGCAGGCCCGCCAGCGCGGCGTCGACATCCTGTCGAGCCTCGGGCAGGAGTACCAGAACCACCACCTCATGGGCTTCGGCACGCTGAACCCCGAGCCCCGGCCCGGCGAGTTCGAGTGGGGCTCGCTGGACCGCCGGATGCAGCTCACCGAGGAGACCGGCGGCAAGGCGATGCTGACGCTCTGCTGCTCCCCGGACTGGATGAAGGGCGCGCCGCGCGACAGCGGCGCCACCCGCTGGGACCGGCTCGAGAAGGCACCGCTGCCCGAGCACTTCGCCGATTTCGCCAACCTCGCCCGTGAGGCCGTGCAGCGGTACCCGCAGGTCGACCGCGTCCTGGTGTGGAACGAGCTCAAGGGCTTCTACAACCAGGCCGAGAACCGCTGGGACTACGAGGGCTACACGAACTTCTACAACCAGGTCTACCAGGCGGTGAAGTCCGTCCGGCCCGACGTCCAGGTCGGGGGCCCGTACGTCGTGATGAGCAGCGTGCCGGTCGACTCGGGCGACGCCTCGGCCATCCGCGGCCCCTGGGGCGCGCTCGACCAGCGGCCGCTCGACGTCCTGGACTACTGGCTGAAGAACAACGTCGGGGCGGACTTCATCGTCGTCGACGGCTCCACCACCAACCGCGGCCAGCAGGATGCGATCTCACCGGTCGACGTCGGCGCCGAGAAGTTCTCGGTGATCGACCGCTGGATCCAGGAACGGACGCAGCTCCCGATCTGGTGGGCCGAGTTCTACGCCAACGTCCCCGCCGACGCCCAGGCCGGTTTCGCCTCCCCCGCCAGCGCGGTCTCGACGATCGCCGCCCTGCAGGCGATGGCCCGCTCCGGCACCCAGGGCTCGCTGCTGTGGGGTCCCGAGGGCAGCAACTCGCTCGAGTACTCCTCGCTGTGGACCCCCGCGACCGACGAGAACGGCGGTCAGCCGACCCCGCTGACCGAGGCGTGGCGCTGGCTGGTGCCCAGGCTCCGTGAGGGCACCGTCGAGCTGGGCCGGGCGACCGACGGCTCGTCGCTGGGTGGTTTCCGCGCGGCGGACGGCTCGGTGCTGCTCGTCAACTTCTCCGCGGACGCCGTGCCGGTCTCCGGCCAGGACGACATCCCCGGCTGGGCGATCGTGCCGATGACCAGCAGTTCCTGACCCCCGCGACGACCGACGGGCCGGCACCGCAGCAGCGGAGCCGGCCCGTTCGTCGTGGGTGGGTCAGGCCTTCGGGCCACCGGCCACGTAGATGACCTGGCCGCTGACGAACGACGAGCGCTCGTCGACGAAGAACGACACGGTCTGGGCGATGTCCTCGGGCGCGCCGGGGCGCTGCACCGGGATCTCCTTGGCCCGGGCGGCCTTGAACTCCTCCCAGTCCACGCCGATCCGCTCGGCGGTCGCCTTGGTCATCTCCGAGGCGATGAAGCCGGGGGCGATGCAGTTCGCGGTGACGCCGAACTTGCCGAGCTCGATCGCGAGGGTCTTGGTGAAGCCCTGCATGCCGGCCTTCGCCGCGGAGTAGTTCGCCTGGCCGCGGTTGCCCAGCGCCGAGGTCGAGGAGAGGTTCACGACCCGGCCCCAGGCGGCGTCGACCATGTGCTTCTGCACCGCGCGGGTCATCAGGAACGCACCGCGCAGGTGCACGCCCATGACCGCGTCCCAGTCGTCGACGGTCATCTTGAACAGCAGGTTGTCCTTGGTGATACCGGCGTTGTTGATCAGCACCGTCGGGGCGCCGAGGCGCTCGGTGACCGCGTCGACGGCCGCGGCGACGGCCCGCTCGTCGGCGACGTCCGCACCGAACGCGGCCGCGGTCCCGCCGGCGGACTCGATGGCCTCGACGGTGGCCTTCGCGGCCGACTCCTCCAGGTCCAGCACCGCGACCTTGTGCCCGTCGGCGGCGAGCCGGATCGCGGTGGCGGCCCCGATGCCGCGCGCCCCACCGGTCACGACGGCGGTCCTCTGCTGCTGGGTCATGTCTCTCCTCGCTGATCGACGGTGATCTCCGGGTGTCTCCCGCCGCCGATCGTGTCACCACCTACCGCAGAGTCACATCGCGGCCCGTGCGACATCGCTCACCCCCGTTCGGAGGCGCCGGGTGCACTAGCGTCGAGGTGTCCGTTCCCGACCAGGAAGGATTTTCATGGCCGTCGAGCGTTCCGAACCGACCTACCGGCTTGCTCTGCCGGAACCCACGACCTCGTTCGAGCAGGACGCGGAGTACTGCGTGCTGGACCTCGGACACGGGTGGACCGAGTACCGCTTCCACGACTACGACGAACTCTTCAAGATCCCGGGCCTCTACGAGAAGCTGTTCTACGACATCCTGCAGTGCCAGTCCCCGGCCGTGGTGGCCGGTGCGCTGGCCGAGCAGCTCGACGCCGTCGGCGTCGACCCGTCCGGGCTGCGGGTCCTCGACGTCGGCGCCGGCAACGGCATCGTCGCCGAGGAGCTGCGTGCCCGCGGCGTCGGCAAGGTGGTGGGGATCGACATCCTCCCCGAGGCCCGCGACGCCGCCGAACGGGACCGCCCGGGGGTCTACGACGACTACCACGTCGTGGACCTCACCGACCTGGACGAGGAGACCACCGAGACCATCGCCGCGGGCGGTTTCGACGCCCTGACCTGCGTCGCCGCGCTCGGCTTCGGCGACATCCCGCCCGCGGCGTTCCGCGCCGCGTTCGACATGGTCGCGGTCGACGGCTTCGTCGCGATCACCCTGCGGGACGACTTCCTGAGCGACGGCGACACCTCCGGGTTCGCCGGTCTCATCTCCTCGATGCTGGCCTCCGGCGAGCTCGAGGAGCTCGGGTCGACCGTCTACCGGCACCGGCTCGCGACCAGTCGCGACCCGCTGCTCTACCGGGCCGTCGTGGCCCGCAAGCGCCGCCCGCGCGGCTGACCCCGCGCGTTCGCACCGGTCCGCGACGCGTCGGCCGGTGCGAACGCGCCGCGGCGAGATCTTCCGGTCATTTCGGGTTAGGTAAGCCTCGGTTATTGTCCCGATGTGCATCGACGACTGATCCTCCTGCTGGCCCTCGTGGGCCTGCTCACCGCCTGTACGTCCGGCGGTCCCGGCCCGACGGACGCCCCGTCCACCGCCGACGGCGCGTTCCCCGTCCGCATCGACCACGCCTTCGGCGCCGCGGAGATCCCCGCCCGCCCGCAGCGGGTCGTCGCCCTCGGCGTCACCGACGCCGACCCCGTCCTCGCCCTGGGTGTGACCCCGGTCGCCGTCGCCTCCTACACCTTCTACCAGGAGACCGGCGGGCTGGGTCCGTGGGCCCGCGGGCTCGTGCAGGGTGAGGCGCCGCAGGTCCTCACCGAGCCCGAGCCGAACCTGGAACGGATCGCCGCGCTGCGCCCGGACGTGATCATCGCGCTGTCCTCGGGCATCGACCGGGCCGCCTACGACCGGCTGACCGCGATCGCGCCGGTCGTCGCCCGTCCCGCGGGCTCCATCGCGTTCGGGGTGAGCCGCACCGACCAGATGCGCGCCGTCGCGACCGCGCTGGGCGAGACCGCTCGCGGCGAGGAGCTGATCCGGACCGCCGACGCCGCGTTCGCCGACGCCGTCACCGCCCACCCCGAGTTCCGCGGGAAGGTCGGGGCGACGGTGCTGCCCTTCGACGGCACGTACGGCGCCTTCACCGCCGCCGACGCCCGCGGCCAGTTCATGACCGGTCTCGGTTTCGCGCAGCCACCGGCCATCGCCGAGCGCGACGACCGGCAGAGCTTCTACGTCGAGGTCTCCTCCGAGCAGGCCGGTCTGCTCGACGGCGACGTGCTGGTGATGCTGGCCGACGAGGGCGCCGCGAAGCAGCAGGTCGACTCCGACCCGGTCCTGCGCCAGATCCCGGTCGTGGCCCGCGGCGACATGGTCGTGCCCGACGCCGACACCCGCGGGGCGATGACCTACAACAGCGTGCTGTCCGCGCCGTACGCCCTGGAGCGGCTCGTCCCGCAGCTCGCCGAGAAGCTCGCCGGCTGATCCGGGTTAGGGTCGCGGCGTGACTCTGATGGAGCGGTTCCGACTGGACGGCCGGGTCGCCGTCGTCACCGGTGCGTCGTCCGGCCTCGGTGTGGCCTTCGCGAAGGGCCTCGCCGAGGCCGGTGCGGACCTCGTACTGGGCGCGCGGCGGGTCGACAGGCTGGCCGACACGGTGGCCCTGGTGGAGGCGGCGGGCCGGCGCGCGGTCGCCGTCGCCACCGACGTGGCGAAGCCCGAGGACTGCCGGGCGCTGGCGCAGGCCGCCGTCGACGAGTTCGGCCGGCTCGACGTGCTGGTCAACAACGCCGGGATCGGCACCGCCGTCCCGGCCCTGAAGGAGACCCCGGAGCAGTTCACCGGGGTCGTCGACGTCAACCTCAACGGCTCGTACTGGATGGCGCAGGCCTGCGCGGCGCACATGGGCGCCGGGTCCAGCATCGTCAACATCTCCTCGGTGCTGGGGCTCACCACCGCGTCGCTGCCGCAGGCGGCGTACTCGGCGTCGAAGGCCGCCATCGTCGGACTCACCCGGGACCTGGCCCAGCAGTGGACCGGCCGCCGGGGCATCCGGGTCAACGCGGTCGCGCCCGGGTTCTTCGCCTCGGAGATGACCGACCAGTACCAGGACGGCTACCTGGAGCGGATGACCGAGCGGATCCCGATGGGCCGCAAGGGCGACCCGGAGGAGCTGACGGCGGCGGTGCTGTTCCTCGCCTCCGAGGCCGGTGGCTACGTCACCGGCCAGACCTGGGCCGTCGACGGCGGCATCACGATCACCTGACCGACCGCGCAGGCCCGGGGGCGCCGCACGGCGCCCCCGGGCCTGCGCGGTCAGCTGCGGGGCACGTCGTCGGACCGGGGGGTCAGGCCGGAGGCAGGCACGAGGTTCCAGCGCTCGAGCGCCGCCCGGACCTGCTCGGCGGCGTCGATGTTCAGCGGGCCCGAGGTCCACAGGGCGTAGGGCAGGTTCAGGAACCGGTTCTCCCTCACCGCCGGCAGGTCGCGGGTGTCGGGACGGCTCTTCAGGATCGCGACCTTCTCGGCGAAGGTCTGCGGCGGGTAGTCGACGAACAGGAACGCGGCGGGCTGTGCCGTCGCGACCCGCTCCCACGAGACCGTGGTCCAGGTGTCGTCGACGTCGGAGAGGGCGTTGCGCGCCCCGGCCGCCTCGATGATCGCCTGCGGGGCGCCGAACCGGCCGCTGGAGAAGGGGGTGTCGGTGCCGCTGTCGAACAGGAACACCGTCGGCGGTGTCGCGGCCCTCGGTGCCTTCCCGAGCGCGTCGAGCCGGGTGTCGAGGTCGGCGACGACGCGGTCGGCGTCGGCGGTGTGCCCGGTGATGGTGCCGAGGTTCTGCAGGTCCTCGCGCAGCGCCGTCCAGGGGTCGACGATGCCGCGGGCGCTCTGCCCGTCGGCCTGGCGGCAGGACTCGGTCAGCACGTACGGGGCGATGCCCTGCTCGCGCAGCCGGGCCGGGGTGAGGTTCTTCGCCTCGCTGTAGCCGTAGTTCCAGCCGGCGACCATCACGTCGGGGTCGCGGGCCAGGACGGTCTCCAGGGTCGGGTACTCCGGCGCCGCCTGCGCCAGGCCGTCGACGGCGGCGCCGTAGTGGCGGCGCAGCGTGTCGGCGTCGCGCTGCATGCTCGACACCGCGGTGACCCGGTCCTGCGCGCCGAGCGCCAGGAGCATCGAGATCATGTTGCCGTCGTTGACGAACAGGCGCTGCGCCGGCGCCGTGAACTGCGCGGGGGCACCGCAGTTCTGCACGGTGACCGTGCCGGCGGGGTCACCGGCTGCGGCGGGTGCCGGGGCGGGCGCCGAGCAGGCGGCGAGGACGACCACCCCCGCGGCGAGGACGGCGGACAGGCGTGGCGGACGGGTCACGAGCTCTCCCTGAGCGAGTCGAACACGAGGCGGGACCGCCCGGTCACCGGATGCGTGACGCGGGCGGCGGCGACCCCGAAGACCCGAGAGACGGTGTCGGGGTCGAGGTCGGACACGGCCGGGAGGGCCCGGCCGTCGTGCAGGACGACGAGGCGGTCGCACCAGCGGTCGGCCAGGTCGAGGTCGTGCAGGCTCACCACGACGGTCCGGCGCAGCGACCGGACCAGCTCCAGCAGGCCCAGCGCGTGGCGGACGTCGAGGTGGTTGGTGGGCTCGTCGAGCACCAGGACCCCGGCGTCCTGGGCGAGGCCGCGGGCGAGCAGCACCCGGCGCCGTTCACCGCCGGAGAGCCGGTCGACCGGGCGGTCGGCGAGACCGTCGAGCTCGACCACGGCCAGCGCCGCGGTGACCGCGGTCCGCTCGACCGCGTCGCCGCCCGCCCACGGCGGCCGGTGCGGCACCAGGCCGAGCGCGACGACCTCCCCGGCGCACAGGTCGGGGGGCAGGTCCTCCTCCTGGCCGACGAACGCGATCCGCCGGGCCCGCTGCCGGGCCCGCAGCGCGGTCAGCGGTGTGCCGTCGAGCAGTACGCGCCCCGCGGCGGGCTCGCGGATCCCCGCGAGGGCGCGCAGCAGGGTGGACTTGCCGCTGCCGTTGGGCCCGACGACGCCGAGCACCTCCCCCGGCTCGACGGCGAGGTCGACCCCGGTCAGGACGGTGCGGCCGCCGAGCACGCAGGTGAGCCCCTCCGCACGCAGGCTCACGCCGGGCTCCCGGCGGTCCGGTAGCGGCGGCGTCCCATCAGGATCAGGAACACCGGGGCGCCGATCAGCCCGGTGACCACGCTCAGCGGCATCTCGGTGGGCCGCACCGCGATCCGGGCGGTGACGTCGACGACGAGCAGGAACAGCGCGCCGCCCAGCGCGGTCACCGGCAGCAGCACCCGGTGCCGGGACCCGACGAGCAGCCGGGCCAGGTGCGGCACGACCAGGCCGACGAAGCCGATCGCCCCGGACACCGCGACGAGCACGCCGACCGCGACCGCGCACACGGTGAACAGCGCGGCCCGGGCGGCGGTCACCGGCACGCCGAGTGCGGCCGCGGTGTCGGGCCCGGCGGTGAGCGCGTCGAGCCAGCCGCTGAACGCCCCGAGCAGCACCAGCAGGAGCGCCACGGTCACCGCGGGCACCGCGACCCGGTCCCACTGCGCCCCGGACAGGCTCCCCAGCAGCCAGAACAGCACGGACTGGGCGGCGGCCGGGTCGCCGGAGCGGAAGACCAGGTAGCTCGCCGTCGCCGAGAACGCCGAGCCGAGCACGGTGCCGGTGAGGATCAGCCGGATCGGGGTGATCCCGCCCTGGGCGACGGCGATCGCCCCGACGAGCGCCCCGGCCGCGAGGGCCCCGAGGAGCGCGCCGGTGAACAGCGCCCAGGTGCCGAGCGCACCCAGCACCCCGGTGGTGATGACGGCCGTGGCGCCCACGCTCGCGCCGGAGGACACCCCGAGCAGGTAGGGGTCGGCGAGCGGGTTGCGCACGAGGGTCTGCACCCCGGCGCCGGCGAGCGCGAGGCCCGCGCCGACGATCGCGGCGAGCAGCGAGCGCGGCATCCGCAGGTCCCGGACGATCGTCGAGACGGGGCCGGGCCGGTCGTGCAGCACCGCGTCGACGACCTTCGCGACGGGGAGGACCTCGGCGCCGAACGCGAGCGAGCCCACGAGCGCGACCGCCAGCAGTACGGCGAGTGCCGCGGTCACGGTCGCGGACCGCACCGCCCGTCGCTCGAACATTTGCACAGTTCATCATGTGATGGCTGGAGATGGGATGCGGGAAGGATCACCGCGCGGGATGCAGCCGTACCGGTAACGCGGCGAGCCGCGCCCCGACCGGCCCGCCCGGGTGCACCTCGACGAGCCCGGACACGGGACCGGCGGGACGAGCGTCGGGGAACCTGTCCCGCAGCACCTCCAGCACAGTACGGAGCTCGAGGCGGGCCAGGTGCGCACCGGCGCAGAAGTGCGGGCCGTGCCCGAAGGTCAGCGGGTGCCCGACGACCGGGCCGGCGTCGATCCCCCGGACGTCGACCAGCACCGGCGCCCCGGCGGGCAGCGGCACACCGTCGAGGTCGGCGACTGTCCGGGCGAAGCGCCACAGCGAGAACGGGGCGGGCGGGTGGACCCGCAGCACCCCGGCGACCAGCGCGTCGAGCTCCCCGGCGGTGCGGTCGGCGAGCCCGGGGCCCAGGGCGTGGGCGACGACGTACCCGAGCGCGGCGTCGGTGGTGAGCTGCCCGGCGAACACCAGCCCGAAGACGAGGTAGCCGACCTGGGCGTCGGTGAGGTCGGGCAGCGCCGCGCGCAGCCCGGCCGCGACACCGTCGCCGGTCCCGTCGGTGACCGTGGCCGTGCCGATCGCCTGCAGCCGTCCGAACGCCGCTCCCGCCACCGACGGGTCGGGACTCCACATCGCCCTGCAGGCGGCGACGGCGTCATGCGGCGAGCGTGACCGTCGACGCGGACACCTCCGGTCCTCAGTCGAGCAGCACCGTGCGCAGGTCGAGGCGGCGCAGGACCCGGTCGACGGCGTGCGGGTCGACACCGGGCTCACGACGCGCGGCCAGTACCTCGGTCCGGGCGGCGGCCAGCGCCGAGGCCTGGGCCTCGGCGACGGCGGTGCGGGCCTTCTTCACCGCCGCGATCCGGGACCGCTCCTCCTCCGAGGGCGTCTCCCCCGACAGCACCCGCTCCAGCCGCTCGACCCGCTCCCGCATCGCGGTGCCGACCTCCTCGGGCAGGCCCCGCACCGTGCGTTCGAACTCCAGGGTCGCGACGGCGGCCCGGCGCGCCCGCAGCACGATCGCGCGTTCGGCACGCTCCTCGGCGTCGGCCTCGTCGTCGATGTCGAGGGCGCGGACCAGCGTGCCGAGGGTGAAGCCGGGCACGAGCAGCGTCACGAACAGCACCGACACGGCGATGAGGACGAGCTGGTCGCGGGCGGGGAACGGCGCCCCGGACGCGGTCTGCAGCGGCAGCGACAGCGCGAGGGCGAGCGTGGCGAGGCCGCGCATGCCGCACCAGGACAGCAGCACCGCCTCGCGTCCGGTGAGCGGAGCGGCGCCGGCCGCGGCGGCGTCGTCGGCGCTGCGGGACAGCAGCCGCCAGGCGACGACCATCCACAGCACCCGCACCGCGACGACGACCACGCACACGACCGCCGCGTGCGCGAGCATCGTCGGCAGCTCGTCGCCCGCGGCGAGCACGACCTGGCGCAGGTCGAGTCCGATCAGGCCGAACGCGAGCCCCGTGACCAGCAGCTCGACGACGTTCCACAGCGAGGACTGGGTGAGCCGCTCGGCGGCCTCGTCGGCGTCGGCCCCGGCGCGCAGCTGCAGCGCGAGCACGACGACGGCGATCACCCCGGACGCGCCGAGCTCGTCGGCGGCCAGGTAGGTCGCGAACGGCAGGACCAGGGTGAGCGCGCTGCGTCCGGTGGCGTCGGTGAGCCTGCCGAGCACCCGGCGCGCCAGCCAGGCCACACCCAGTCCGATGAGGACCGCGCCGGCGGCACCGAGCACGAACCGCAGGCCCAGCCCGAGCGGGCTCAGCTCGTCGCCGGAGACGGTCGCCAGCACCGCGGCCTGGAACACGACCAGCGCGGTGGCGTCGTTGAACAGGCCCTCGCTCTGCAGCACCGCCACCACCCGGCGCGGGATCGGGACCTGCCCGGCGACGGCCTCGACGGCGACCGGATCCGGTGGGGCGACCATCGCCCCGAGCGCGACGGCGGCGGTGAGTGCGAGCCCCGGCACGAGCAGCCAGACCGTCCCGGCGACGGCGGTGGCGGTGACCAGCACCAGGCCGACGGCGAGCAGCGCGATCGTCCGCCTGCGCGCCCGGAACAGCGCCCACGACGTGCGCTGCGCCGTGGCGAACAGCAGCGGCGGCAGGAACAGCGGCAGGATCAGCTCGGGGTCGATGACGAATGCGTCGGGCAGCCCGGGCAGCAGCGCGACGACCACGCCGAGGACCACCATCAGCGCGGGCCAGGGCAGCCGGAGCCGGTCCCCCACCCCGACCAGGACGACCGCGGCCACCATCAGCCCGACGAGCACGAGCAGCATCTCCACGGACCGACACCCTGCCCTCCCCGCGGCCGGACGGCAGCCGACGCGCCGTGCCAGGATCACGGCGAGACCCACCGCCACCGATCCGAGGAGGTCCGCCCCGTGCCCCGCAACCCCTACGACGAGCTGCCCCCGGTCCCGTCGTTCACCCTGACCAGCACCGACGTGAACGACGGCGCCGCGCTCGCCACCCCCCAGCTGTCCGGTATCTTCGGCGCGGGCGGCGAGGACGTCTCGCCGCAGCTGTCCTGGTCCGGCGCGCCGGAGGGGACGCAGTCCTACGCCGTCACCTGCTACGACCCGGACGCCCCGACCGTCGCCGGGTTCTGGCACTGGGCGGTGTTCGACGTGCCGACCTCGGTGACCTCGCTGCCGTCCGGCGCCGGTGACGACAGCGGGTCCGGCCTCCCCGAGGGCGCGGTCCAGCTGCCCAACGACGCGAGCCTGGCCCGCTACCTGGGCGCCGCGCCGCCGCCCGGGCACGGCCCGCACCGGTACTACTTCGTGGTGCACGCGGTCGACGTGCCCACGCTGGACGTGCCCGCCACCGCGACGCCCACCTTCCTGGCGTTCACCCTGTTCAGCCACACCGTCGGCCGCGCCGTCCTGGTCGGGACGCACGCGAACCTGAGCTGAGGCCGCCGGCGTGGACACGGACGCGGAGCTGGACCGGCTGTACCGGGTCCCGCCGGAGGACTTCGTCGCCGCACGCGACGACGCCGCCGCCCGTGCCCGCGCCGACGCGGACACCGACGCGGCCCGGGAGATCGCCGCCGCCCGGCGGCCGACGCGGGCCGCGTGGCTGGCGAACCTGCTGGTCGACGACGCCCGCGACGAGGTCGAGGGGCTCCTGGCGTTGGCCCCGGTGCTGGCCCACGCCCAGCGTTCC
>NZ_WWFY01001232.1:0-26186 GCF_009864975.1 Pseudonocardia sp. SID8383 | reverse complement strand
CCCGGTGCCCGGCGGGACCGCCCCGCCGGGCACCGTCGCGTCTCGGGTCGGCCGGGCCGTCACCCCGGCCCCGCCGTCGCCGGACACCGGAACCGGGTCCCAGCCGTTGCGGCGGAGCCCCGACGCAACGGCCGCGGGTGGGGTGCCCTCGTAGAGCACGTGCAGCACCCCGCCCGGCGCGAGCACCCCGCGCAGCACCGCCAGCTCGGGCCCGGGGTCGCGGGTCCAGAACAGGTTGACGTTCAGCGTGAACGCGACGTCCACCGAGCCCGCCGCGAGCCGCAGCCCGGCCAGGTCCGACCGGAGCACGGTGAGCACGCCGTCGTCGACGGCGGCCGCGCAGCGTTCGGTGGTCCGCGCGACGGCGACGGCCGAGCGGTCCACCGCCCACATCGCGCCGCCCGCGACCCGGTCGAGACGGGGGCAGACCAGCGACGCCACGGCACCCGGCCCGCAGCCCACCTCCAGCACCCGGGTGCCCGGACGCGCGCCGACGACGCCGGCCGCGAACCGCGCCCGCGCCGGGACCGCCCTCGCCGCCACAGCGGTCATCCTGGCACGGACCGGGCACCGACAGGCATCATCGAGGAGGTGGACGAGGTGGTGGGACCCGAGCAGATCCGTATCTCCGACGCCGAACGCCAGGCCGTCGCCGACCGGCTGCGCGCCGCCCACGCCGAGGGCTACCTCGACCTCGCCGAGTACGACGAGCGCGTGACCGAGGTCTGGCGGATGCGCACCCGCGGCGACCTGGGCCGGGTGACCCTGGACCTGCCCGCCTCCTCGGCCCCGTCCCGGCGCGACGGCCTGGTGTTCTCCGCGACGGCCGGGGGCGTCGCGATGCGGGTCCTGACGGTCATCTGGCTGTGCATCACCGCCGCGGCCGCCGCCGGGACCTCGGTGCTGGCATTGCTGACCGACCTGAGCCCGTGGTGGTTCCTGGTCTTCTCCGCGCCGACCGGGGCGGTGCTGCTGACGTTGTGGGTGGCGGGCGCGGGGCGCCCGCGGCGCGGCGGCCGGTAGCCGCCGCGCCGGGACCCGTCAGCCGCCCGCCTTCTCCTGCTCGTAGCGCTTGGTCATGGTGTCGACGGCGTCGAGCTGGGTCTGCGCGTGCTTCTCCCGGGTCGAGCTGGCCCGGTCCCTGGCCGCCAGCGTGCCCGCGGCCTGCCCCTGGAACTCGGGCATGACGTGCTGGGCGATGAGCTCGTAGGAGCGCTTGGTCGCGACCGGGTTGGCCCACTCGTGGCCGAGCAGTAGGAAGGCGCCGAACCCGCCGGACTGGTCGACGAGCTTCTGCACCTGCGCCTTCGCGTCCTCGACGGTGCCGATCGCGCCGATCCCGGCGTCGTTGATGAAGTCGATCATCTCCTTGACGTCGCCGCCCGCGACCGCCATCTGCGGGAACGCCGCGACCTTCTGGAAGTAGCGGAACCAGTGCTCGATGCCGTACTCGACCTCGCGGTAGGCCTGTTCACGGGTCTCGGCGACGTGCATGAGGCCGACCAGGCGCCACGTGCTGCGGTCGGGCGCGGGCTGCCCGTGGTGGGCGGCGCGCTCCTCGACGACGCTCCAGTGGTGGGCCAGCGCGTCGAAGCCGTCCTGGGTGAGGGTGGCGCCGATGGACAGCAGACCGACGCCGTGCTGCCCCGCCATCCGCGGCCCGGTCGGGGACGCGACGGCGGCGACCGCGATGTCGAAGCACGGGTCGCTGTAGGGCGCGAGCTGCAGCTGGGCGTCGATCAGCGTGTGGGTCCTGGTCTCGGCGTTCACGACCTCGCCGCGCAGCAGCCGCATGATGATGTCGAGGTTCACCTCGAGCAGCTCACGGGTGTCGGTGGGGTTCAGGCCGATCATCGACGAGTCGGTGGGCAGCGAACCGGGCCCGCAGCCGAGCATCGTGCGGCCGCGGGTGAGGTGGTCGAGCATCACCATGCGGTCGGCCACCCACAGCGGGTTGTGGTAGCTGATGGAGGTGACGCCGGTCCCGAGCTTGATGTTCCGGGTCCGCTCCGCCGCCGCGGCGATGAAGATCTCGGGCGAGGCGATGATCTCCGAGCCCGCGGAGTGGTGCTCGCCGATCCACGCCTCGTCGAAGCCGAGCCGGTCCAGGTGTTCGACGAGCTCCAGGTCGCGCTGCAGCGCAAGGGTGGGGTTCTGCCCGGGCTGGTGGAACGGGGCCAGGAAGGTGCCGAATCGCAGTCTGCTCACGGTGACTCCTCGTCGCTCCGGCGCCCGCTCCGTCGGGGGCACCGCCACGACAGTCCTTACCCGTCGTGACCGGCGTCACGCAAGCGTTGCACGACAGTGGCAGACCGGGTGAACGGCCGGTGTACGGACGTCCGTGACGACCCGATAGGTTCCGCGATCATGGGACACCGCGAGGAGCTTCTGGACGGGGCCGCGCAGTGCCTCTACGAGAAGGGGTTCGGCCGCACGACCGCACGGGACGTGGTGGCCGCGTCGGGGACGAACCTGGCCTCCATCGGCTACCACTTCGGTTCCAAGGACGCCCTGCTCACCGAGGCCCTGCTGCGGGCGACGACGGCCTGGGGCGAGGAGCTCGACCGGGCGCTCGCCGAGCCCGCGGGAGGGACCACCGACCCGCAGCGCCGGGTCGAGGAGACCTGGAGCCGGGTGGTCGGCCTGTTCTCCACCCAGCGACGCCTGTGGGCCACCCACGTCGAGGCGCTCGCCCAGGCCGAGCGGCTGCCGGAGCTGCGCGCGAAGCTCGCCGAGGCCCAGCGGGAGGTCCGTGAGGGCCTGGCCCTGACCTTCCACACGCTGCCCGACGACCCGGCCGCCGCGGACCGCCGCGTGCACGTCCTCGGCTCCGTCTACCAGGCGCTGCTCACCGGGCTCATGGTCCAGTGGATGCTCGACCCCGGCACCGCGCCGTCCGGTGTGGACATCGCCGAGGGGCTGCGCGCCATCGCCGACCGGGCCGACGCCTTCGCCTGATCCCCCGGCGGGTCAGTGCCAGGGCTCGACCCGGCCGATGATCGTCCCGCCGCGGACCGCACCGGGCTCGGCCACCCGCACGGTGAACGTCCCCAGCGCGAGGAAGCGCAGGGTGACCGTGCCCCCGGCGCTGACGTCGAGGGCACGGCCCTGCTCCGGTACCAGCACCCGGCGCGCGACGTCGCTGCCGACGGTGAGCACCACCGTCGTCCCGCGGCGCACCCGCACCGTCGGGACGGCGGGCTCCGGATGCGTCGCGGAGTGGTCGAACCGGACCGCGGTGAGGCCCTGCGAGTCGGCCCTGGCGGTGACCGTCGGACCACTCACGACGGTGCCGGCGGTCGATCCGGCCGCACCGCAGCCCGCGGCGGCCGGGAAGAGGACGAGCACCCCGGCGAGCAGCAGCCGGGCCGGTCTCCGCATGCCTCCATGCTGCCGGATGCGCGTCCGACGACCCCGCCCGGTGCACCCGTTCGTGGCGTTCGGCACGATCGGGGCGTGAGCCCGCACCCCAGCGCACCCGTTCCCCCGACGCTCTTCGACGACGAGCGCGAGCAGCGCTGGCGGTCCCGGTTCACCGCGGTGCGCATGTCGCGCCCCGGCTGGGCCCGCGACGCACCGGCCCGCTCGGTCTACGTGTCCAACGCGACCGGGACCTTCGAGATCCACGCCTGGGACCGCGACTCCGGGGAGCACCGCCAGGTCACCGACCGGCGCAACGGCACCACCTCGGCCGTGCTGCCGCCGGACGGCGGGCACGTCTGGTGGTTCGCCGACACCGACGGCGACGAGTTCGGCCACTGGGTCGCCCAGCCGTGGTCCTCCACGGCGGGCACCGACACCGTGCCCGCCGTCCCCGGCGCCGGCGACGGCTACCCGGCGGGCCTGGAGATCGGCCGCCGGGTCACCGCGATCGGGGTGTCCACCGACGACGGCACGGTCCTGGCGGTGCACGAGCGCGGCTCCGGCACCGACGCCCGGGAGATCTACCGGCACACCGAGGACGCGGGCGTCGGCGCGCTGTCGGAGGACGAGACGCTGCTGGCGATCTCGCACTCCGAACACGGCGACTCGCGGCACCCGTCGCTGCGGGTGCTCGACGTCGCCACCGGGGACACCGTCGCCGAGCTGCACGACGGGCCCGGCCGCGGCCTCGCCGCGCTGGAGTTCTCCCCCGTCGCGGGCGACCAGCGGCTGCTCGTCGGCCACGAGCGCCGCGGCCGTGACGAGCTGCTGGTCTGGGATCCGACCACCGGTGAGGTCACCGAGCTCGCGGTCGACCTGCCCGGCGAGCTGGTCGGCGGGTTCGTCCCGGACGCCTCCGCGCTGCTTATCGCGCACACCCACGCCGCCCGCACCCGGCTGTTCCGCTACGTCCTGGCATCCGGCGAGCTGACCGAGCTGCCCACCGCGCCCGGCTGCGTCGGGTCCGCCGAGGTCCGCGACGACGGCACCGTCGAGTACTCCGCGTCGTCGGCGGCCACCCCGTCGCAGATCCGGGCACTGCGCCCGGACGGCACCGACGAGGTGCTGGTCGCCCCGCCCGGGGAGCGCCCGCCCGGTTCGGTCGCCGTCCGCGACGTGTGGACCGGGGTCCCGGCCGGGCAGGTGCACAGCCTGGTCGCCGAGGCGCCGCGCGTCGACGGCCGTCCGGCGCCCGCGGTGTTCGTGCTGCACGGCGGTCCGCATGCCGCCGACGAGGACCGTTTCGACGCCGGCCGCGCCACCTGGGTGGAGGCGGGGTTCACCGTCGTCGAGGTGAACTACCGCGGTTCCACCGGCTACGGCTCGGCCTGGCGGGACGCGATCGAGGGCAGGCCGGGGCTGACCGAGCTGGAGGACGTCGCCGCCGTCCAGGACGCGCTGGTCGCCGACGGCACCGTCGACCCGGCCCGCTGCGCCGTCGACGGCTGGTCCTGGGGCGGGTACCTGTCGCTGCTCGCCGCCGGGACACAGCCGCAGCGGTGGGCCGCGGCCGTCGCCGGGGTGCCGGTGGCCGACTACGCCGCCGCCTATGCCGACGAGATGGAGCAGCTTCGCGCGTTCGACCGTGCGCTGTTCGGCGGCTCCCCCGACGAGCTGCCCGACCTCTACCGGGAGGCCTCGCCACTGACCTACGTCGACGAGGTCCGCGTGCCGGTCCTGGTGCTGGCCGGGGAGAACGACCCGCGCTGCCCGATCCGGCAGATCGACAACTACCTGGACGCGCTGGCCGGACGCGGGGACGTGACCTACGAGGTCAGCCGGTTCGACGCCGGGCACGGCTCGCTGGTGGTGTCCGACCAGCTGGACCTGATCGCGACCGAGGTCGACTTCGTGCGGCGGGCTCTGGGCTAATCGCCGAGCAGACCCAGCACGTTCTCCGGCGGCCGGCCGACGACGGCCCGGTCGCCGTCGATCACCACGGGCCGCTCGATGAGCTTCGGCTCGGCGGCCAGCGCGTCGAGCAGGGTGTCCCGGTCGGCGCCGGCGAGGCCCTGCTCGCGGAACGCGGGCTCGCCGGTGCGGGTGATCGCGAGTGGGTCCTCGGTGCCGAGCGCGGCCAGGGCCCGCTCCAGCTCGGCGCGGGTCGGCGGGTCGTCGAGGTAGCGCCGCACCGTCGGTTCGACGCCGCGGTCGGTCAGCAGCGCGAGGGCGGCGCGGCTCTTCGAGCAGCGCGGGTTGTGCCAGATCTCCACACCCCGAGCCTAGGACGCACGACGGCCCCGGGGGTGTCCCCGGGGCCGTCGGTCGGTGCGCGGAGCGGTCAGCCGCCGTTGCGGACGGCCTGCTCGATCCGGTCGCCGATGTTCTTGTCGACGTTGCGCCAGTACTCGAAGGCGCGCTGCAGCACGGGCTCGGTCACGCCGTCGAGCAGGTGCCCGGCGACGTTGCCGACGAAGCGCTCGCGGGCGGCGTCGTCGAAGACCTCGCGGACCATGATCCCGGCCTGGCCCCAGTCGTCGTCGGACTCGCGCAGGGAGTACGCGCTGCGGACCATCTCGCCGTCGGCGTACCAGAGGGCCTCGGAGACGCGCTTCGGGTCGGCCGCCGGGCCGCCGTAGGAGTTGGGCGCGTAGATCGGGTCACGGGTGTTCGTGATCCGCATGGCGCCGTCCTTCTGGTAGTTGTTCACCTCGCTGCGGGGCGCGTTGACCGGGATCTGCTTGTAGTTGACCCCGAGCCGGGCGCGGTGGGCGTCGGCGTAGGAGAACCCGCGGGCGAGCAGCATCTTGTCCGGCGACAGCCCGGTGCCGGGCACCAGGTTGTTCGGCTCGAACGCGGCCTGCTCCATCTCGGCGTGGTAGTCCTCGACGTTGCGGTCCAGCGTCAGCTTCCCGACCTTGATCAGCGGGTAGTCGCTGTGCGGCCACACCTTGGTCAGGTCGAACGGGTTGTACCGGTAGGTCTTGGCGTCGGCGAACGGCATGACCTGCACGTACAGCGTCCAGGACGGGTGGTTGCCCGCCTCGATCTCGTTGTAGAGGTCGGCCTGGTGGTAGTCGGGGTCCGAGCCGGCGAGGGTGTCGGCCTCGTCCTGGGTCAGGCACTCCACGCCCTGGTCGGACTTGAAGTGGTACTTCACCCAGACCATCTCGCCGGCCTCGTTGATCCAGCTGTAGGTGTGGCTGGAGTAGCCGTTCATCTGCCGCCAGGTCTTCGGGATGCCCCGGTCGCCCATGAGCCAGGTGACCTGGTGCGCCGACTCCGGCGACAGCGTCCAGAAGTCCCACTGCATGTCGTGGTCGCGCAGGTTGTTCGCGACGCGCCGCTTCTGGCTGCGGATGAAGTGCTGGAACTTCATGGGGTCGCGGACGAAGAAGACCGGCGTGTTGTTGCCGACCATGTCCCAGTTGCCCTCGGTCGTCCACAGCTTCAGCGAGAAGCCGCGCGGGTCGCGCCAGGTGTCGGGGCTGCCGCGCTCACCGGCGACGGTCGAGAACCGGATCACGCCACGGGACTCGACGCCCGGCTGGAGGAACGCGGCCTTGGTGTACTGCGAGACGTCCTCGGTGGTCTCGAACCGCGCGAACGCCCCACCGCCCTTCGCGTGCGGCTGACGCTCCGGGATGCGCTCCCGGTTGAAGTTCGCCATCTGCTCGATGAGGTAGTGGTCGTTGAGCAGGAGCGGGCCGTCGGGGCCGATCGTCAGCGAGTGCTCGTCGCTGGCGACCGGGCTGCCGGAGTCCGTGGTGGTGGGCTTGGGCTGGTGCGACGTGGTCACGGCCGAGCCTCCTCGTACGCGTGGTGGGTGGGGCGGGCGGTGCCCCGCCGTGTCGACCGGGACGCTCCCGCGGCTGCGCGGCCGCGTCGCGGTCGGCGGTGTTCGGTCCCCAGGGACTTCCCGTGGGGTCCCGGCCGAAACCCGAAACCGGTGCGCGAGGACGACGGGCGCGGGTCAGGATGGGGTCGTGCCCGACACCGCCGCCACCGCACCCCGCGCCGGCCCGGGTGCGTTCGCCGACGTGCTGCGCCTGCCCGGGGTCGGTGCGATCACCGCGATCGGCATGGCCGCCCGCATCCCCGCGACGGCCGTCGGCGTCACCCTGACCCTGCACACCGTCACCATGCTCGGCTACGGCTTCGGCGCCGCCGGGCTGGTCGCCGCCGCGGTCCCGACCGGGATGGCGATCGGCGCCCCGCTGCTCGGCACGATGGTCGACCGGCACGGGCTGCGGCCGGTCCTGGCGCTGACGATGACCGCGGGCCTGCTGTTCTGGTCGGTGGCGCCGCTGCTGGGCTACGCCGGTCTGCTCGGCGCCGCCTTCGTCGCCGGCATCCTGACCCTCCCGGTGTTCTCGCTGGTCCGGCAGGTCATCGCGGCCGCCGTCCCGGCCGGACGACGCCGCCCCGCCTTCGCGCTGGACTCGATGACCGTCGAGATCTCCTACATGACCGGGCCCGCCGTCGGGTCGCTGCTGACGGTGTGGCTGGGCTCGGCGACGACGATGCGCGTGATCGGCGCCGGGTTCGTCCTGGCCGGGATCGCGCTGTGGCGGCTCGACCCACCGGTCCGTGCCGACGGCGACGGGGCCGCCCGCACCGGCCCCCGCCCTCCGCTGCGCAGCTGGCTGACCCGGCCGCTGGTCGGCGCGCTGCTGGCGGTGACCGCCGCGGTGATCGCGATCATGGGCACCGAGTTCGCGTTCATCGCCGCCCTCACCTCTTCCGGGCAGGCGTGGGCGATCGCGCTGGTCAACGCCGTGTGGTGCCTGGCGTCGCTGGTCGGCGGGTTCCTCTACGGCAGCGCCCGCCGCAGCCTGCCGCTGCCGCTGCTGCTCGCCGCGCTCGGGCTGGCGACGCTCCCGGCGGCGCTGGCCTGGTCGTGGTGGAGCCTGCTGTTCCTGCTGCTCCCCGCGGGTCTGGCGACCGCGTCGACGCTCGCGGCGGGCAGTGCCGCGATCGGCGACCTCGCCCCGGACCGGGTGCGTGGCCTGGTCACCGGCCTGCAGGGCTCCGCGACGACGCTCGGCATCGCCATCGCGACCCCGCTGGCGGGGGTGCTGGTCGACACCGCCTCACCCGGCGTGGCGATGCTGGCCTGTGGGTCGGTCGCGGTCGTCGCCGCCGGGGTGGCGGCGCCGCTGCTGCGCGTCCGGGCCTGACCGGCCGGGGCCACACGGCCGTCGGTGTCACCGAGATGCACGTCAGCGGGAATTGTGGATCTTCCAGGCCCGCTGGGCTGCATCTCGGCGATCCCGCTGCCGCCGAGATGCACCTCAGGGTCGTCCGAATCGCTCCGCCGGGGCCCTGAGCTGCATCTCGACGTGCGAACGGTCGACGAGCGGTCGCGCAACTCGGACACTGAGAGAGTCCACAGACGATCGGCGCAGCGCACCGTCCGGATGCGGCGGGCGCGTGGGCCCCTCGGGCAGACTGGATCGAGTGAGCGCACCGCCCCACCCCGACTCCGAGACCCAGCCCATCCCGAGTGGGCGGCCCCGTCGTCGGGGAGGTCGGGTGCGCTGGGGGTTCGCGCTGTTCCTCGGTGCCGCCGCCGCGCTCGCGACGCTGCCCGACCTCGTCGGTCTCGACGCCCACTCCCCGTTCGCGCAGGTCATCGCCTTCCGGCCGCTGATGGTCGCCGCGCTCGGCGTGCTGGTGGTGATCGGCCTGCTGATCACCCTGGCCGCCCGCCGGTTCTGGCCGGTGCCGGTCGTCCTCGCGCTGGTCGCGCTGGTCGGCGCGGCGATGGTGCTCCCGCGCACCGTGGCCGACCCCGCGCCCACCGGCGGCACCCCGCTGAAGGTGCTGGCGCTCAACGTCTACGAGGGCAACGCCGACGCCGACTCCCTCGCCGCGCTCGTCGCCGCGGAGAACCCCGACGTCGTCTCGATCCCGGAGGCGGGCGGCCGCTACGAGAGCGAGATCGCGCCGCTGCTGGAGCCGCTGGGCTACCGGACGGCGTCCAGCGTCGACCGCTGGGACCGCGACGTCACCGGCAACACCGTGGCCTGGTCGGACCGGCTCGGCGACGTCCGCACCCGGATCGGCAAGGACGTCCGCTTCGACTACATCGAGATCACCGGCGGCGGCCTGGGGAACCTGCGCTTCGTCGCGTTCCACTCCGTCGCGCCGGTCCCGCGCTCGGTCGGGCAGTGGCGCTCGGACCTGGAGACCGTCGCGAAGTGGTGCTCCGCGACGAGCCCGGCGATCGTCGCCGGCGACTTCAACGCGAGCCTCGACCACTCGGTCTTCCGCAACGCGATCCAGGGCTGCGGCGACGCGGGCTCGCAGACCGGCAACGGGCTGGCCGGAACCTGGCCGACCTGGGCGCCGTCGTGGCTGGGGCCGCAGATCGACCACATCGTCTACAACGGCGGGATCGCCGCCGAGTCCTTCGGGACGCGGTTGGTGCCCGGCACCGACCACCGCGCGATCGTGGCGACGCTGCGCCTGCCCTAGACCCGCACACGACGACGGCCGCCGCTCCGGGCTCCGGGGCGGCGGCCGTCGAACGTGCGGAGGGGTCGGTCAGCCGGCCGCGGCGACCGTCTCCGCCACCTCGTAGGTGTTCAGGGCGGCACCCTTGCGCAGGTTGTCCCCGCACACGAACAGCTCCAGGGTGTTCGGGAAGTCCAGCGACTGCCGGATCCGGCCCACCACGGTCGGGTCCCCACCGACGGCGTCGGCCGGGGTCGGCCACTCGCCGGCGGCCGGGTCGTCCTTGACGACGATCGTCGGCTGCGCGCCGAGAACCTTGCGGGCGGCGTCCACCGAGACCTCCGAGGAGAAGGTCGCGTGGATCGCCAGCGCGTGCGTGGTGACGACCGGGACGCGCACGCAGGTCGCGGAGACCTTGAGCTCCGGGATCCCGAGGATCTTGCGGGACTCGTTGCGGACCTTCAGCTCCTCCGACGACCAGCCGTCGTCCTTGAGGGAGCCGGCCCACGGCACGACGTTGAGCACCAGCGGAGCCGGGAACGGCGAGTCGCCGCCGACCGGGATGCCGGCCTCGGTCAGGACGGCCGCGACGTCGCCGGCGGCCTTGCCGAGGTCCTTGCCGGCGACCGCGGACAGCTCGGCCTGCAGCTGGTCGATGCCGGGCTGGCCGGCACCCGACGCGGCCTGGTACGACGACACGACCAGCGCCTCGAGCCCGAACTCGCGGTGCAGCGCACCCATCGCCGCCATCATCGACAGCGTCGTGCAGTTCGGGTTCGCGATGATGCCCTTGGGCCGCTCGGTCACCTTCTCCGGGTTCACCTCGGGCACCACGAGCGGGACCTCGGGGTCCATCCGGAACGCGCCGGAGTTGTCGACGGCGATCGCGCCGCGGGAGGCGGCGATCGGCGCCCACTCGGCGGAGACCTCGTCGGGGACGTCGAACATCGCGATGTCGACGCCGTCGAAGACCTCGGGCTTCAGCTCCAGGACGGTGATGTCCTGGCCGCGGACCGTCAGCACCTTGCCTGCGCTGCGGGCCGAGGCGATCAGGCGGATCTCGCCCCACGGCACCGACTCGCGGGAGTCGATGATCTCGATCATGGTGGTGCCGACGGCACCGGTCGCGCCGACCAGCGCGAGAACGGGCTTGTCCATGGCCATCTCAGCTCACCGGCCCGTTCCGGCGGCGACCACCGCGTCGTCCTCGGCGCCGAGCTCGAACGCCTCGTGCAGCGCCTGCACCGCGTCGTCGAGCTGGTCGGAGCGGCAGATGACCGAGATCCGGATCTCCGAGGTGTTCATGGTCTCGATGTTGATCCCGGCGTCGGAGAGCGCCTCGCAGAACTTCGCGGTGACGCCGGGGTGGTTGCGCATACCGGCGCCGACCAGCGAGACCTTGCCGATGTCGTTGTCGTAGATCAGCTCGGTGAACCCGATCTCGCCCTTCGCGCGCTCCAGCGCCGCGACGGCGGTGTCACCGTCGGTGCGGGGCAGCGAGAAGGTGATGTCGGTCTTCTTGTCCGACACGTTGGAGATGTTCTGCAGCACCATGTCGATGTTGATCTCCGCGTCGGCGACCGTGCGGAAGATCTTCGCCGCCATGCCGGGGGTGTCCGGCACCCCGGTGACGGTGATCTTGCCTTCGGACCGGTCGTGGGCGACGCCGGTGATGATCGGATTCTCCAACGGGATCTCCTCGATCGAGCCGGAGACCAGGGTGCCCGGCTTGTCGTTGTAGGAACTGCGCACCCGCAGCGGGACGCCGTAGCGGCGGGCGTACTCGACGGCGCGCAGGTGCAGCACCTTGGCGCCGGACGCGGCGAGCTCGAGCATCTCCTCGTAGGTCACCGTCTCGAGCAGGCTCGCCTTGGAGACGATCCGCGGGTCGGCGGTGTAGACGCCGTCGACGTCGGAGTAGATCTCGCAGACGTCGGCGTTCAGCGCGGCCGCGAGCGCGACGGCGGTGGTGTCCGAGCCGCCGCGGCCCAGCGTGGTGATGTCGCGGGAGTCCGCGCTCATGCCCTGGAAGCCGGCGACGAGCACGATGTGCCCCTCGTCGAGGGCCTCACGCAGGCGCCACGGGTTCACCTCGGTGATGCGGGCGTCACCGTGCTTCGAGGTGGTGAGCATGCCCGCCTGCGAGCCGGTGAACGACCGGGCCTCCGCGCCGAGGGCGTGGATCGCCATCGCGACGAGTGCGTTCGAGATCCGCTCACCGGAGGTGAGCAGCATGTCCATCTCCCGCAGCGGGGGCTTCGGGGAGATCTGCTCGGCGAGATCGGTCAGCTCGTCGGTGGTGTCCCCCATGGCGGACACGACGACGACGACATCGTGGCCCTCCTTGCGGGTACGGACGATGCGCTCGGCGACCTTCTTGATCCGCTCAGCGTTCTCGACCGACGAACCGCCGTACTTCTGCACGACGAGGGCCACGCCGACCTCCAATCCTGGCTCCGCGGTGGGAGCCGTCGGGTGCTCTCTCTTCGACCGCCGGAATGCGCAGGTGACGCACCGGCGGCGTTGGTCGGAACGGAACAGTACCGGCGAGCGCCGTCCGTTTTCAGGATCTGGACGGTCACCGATGACCCAGACCACACGGGCTCGCCCGCGGACCCCCCGCTCGGGTATGTGCGCGGGCCGCACGGCCCCGGACCGGGGGCTCAGGCCCGGACGGGCTGCTGCCTGCCGCGGTGCCGACGGACCGCGTCGGTGTTGCCGCAGCGTGCGCTGCAGTACCGCTGCCTGCCGTTGCGGGAGACGTCGGCGTAGACGCGGGTGCAGCCCTCGGCGGCGCACCGGCCGAGCCGGTCCATCCCCCGGGTCGCCAGGTGGGTGGCGGTGCCGGTCGCGAGCAGGGCGCGCAGCACACCGGCCAGGCCCAGACCGTCGTCGCGGTGGTGCAGGTGCCAGTGGCCGTCGTGGTCGGTGAGGCGTGGCGGCCCGGTCGACTCGGCGAGCAGGGCGTTGAGCAGCCGTGCCCGCTCCGCGCCCGGCTCGGCGTCGACGACCGCCTCCCACCGGCGCAGGAAGTCGAGCACCGTCGGCAGGTCGGCGCCGACCGGGTCCCAGTCGCGCGTCACCCCGGCGGCGAGACAGCGCGCGACGAGCTCCCCGGTCGACGACGGCGGCGCGTTCACCAGGTCGGTGGCGAGGAGCACCGGATCACGTCCGTAAGGGTTGATGTGCACTGACCCATTACAGCAACGTCGTCGTCGTGAGTACACCCCTGGACCACGAGTGGGAGACGACGTCGCGGCACCGCACCTCCGACGGCGTCGTGAGCTACCAGCGCTGCCGGTGCGGGGCGTGGCGGATCCGGCTACGCCCGGACCGGGTGGACGGCCCGCGGACCCTCGCCCCGGCCGAGCGCGGGTAGGCCCCCTCAGGCCGCGGGACGCGCCAAGCGCTCGACGGCCGCGGCGATCTCCAGCAGGGCGCGGTCGGCGCCGTGGCGGGCGACGAGCTGGACCCCGACCGGGAGCCCGTCGGGGGTCCGGCCGAAGGGCACCGAGACGGCAGGGCAGCCGGTCACGGTGATCAGGTACGCCGAACGCATCCAGTCCAGGTAGGACGCCATCGGGACGCCGTCCACGGTGGCCGGGAACTCCTGGTCGGCCGGGAACGGCGGCACCTGCGACACCGGCAGCACCAGCACGTCGTGCTCGGTGAAGAACTCCCGCATCCGCTGGGCGAGCGTCGTGCGGCGCTGGTACGCGACGGCGACGTCAGCGCCGGTCAGCGCCTCGCCTGCCCTGATGTTCGCGGCCAGCGAGGCCTTGAACTCCTGCGGATGCACGGCGAGCTGCATGCCGAACCGGGCCTGGAAGTGCCAGGCGCGCAGGGTGCGGAAGCACTCGTCGGCGCCGGTCAGGTCGGGCGCGGTGCCCGAGACCGCCGCCCCGGCGCCGGCCAGTGCGTCACCGGCCGCCTCGACGACCGCGGCGACGGAGCGGTCCACGGTGAACGCGCCACCGAGGTCGGCCGACAGCGCCACGCGCAGCCCGGCGAGCGGGACCGGGCGCAGCGGCGGGGCGAAGGTCTCCCCGGGGTCGCCCAGGGCGTGCGGGGCGCGCGGGTCCGGACCGGCGAGCACCGACAGCAGCAGCGCGGCGTCGTCGGCGGTGCGGGCCATCGGGCCCCCGGTCGACGTGGTCTCCCACATGTTCGACGACGGCCACTCCGGCACCCGTCCCCACGAGGGGCGCAACCCCACGACCCCGCAGAACGACGCCGGGTTGCGCAGCGAACCGCCCATGTCCGAGCCCTCGGCCAGCGGGACCATCCCGGCCGCCAGCGCGCACGCCGCGCCGCCGGACGACCCACCCGCGGACCGCGTCGGGTCGTGCGGGTTGACCGTGGTGCCGAAGACGCGGTTGAACGTGTGCGAACCGGCCGCGAACTCCGGCACGTTGGTCTTGCCGATCGGCACCACGCCGGCGGCCCGGATGCGCTCGACGATCAGGTCGTCGGTGTCGGGGACGTGGTCGGCGAACAGCGGCGAGCCGTAGGTCGTCCGCCACCCCGCGACGGCGTGGGTGTCCTTGAACGCGAACGGCAGCCCGTGCAGCGGCCCGACCGTCGCACCGGAGGCCAGCCGCTCGTCGGCGGCGGCGGCACCCGCCCGCGCGCGCTCCACGTCGAGGGAGACGACGGCGTTGAGCTCGGGGTTGCGGGCCTCGATCCGGGCCAGGTGCAGGTCCATCAGCTCGCGGGCCGAGATCTCCCGGGCGCGCAGCGCCGCGACCTGCTCGCAGGCGCTCGAGGCGACCGTGACGGTCACCGCGACCGCACCAGGACGGCCCCGACGCGGGTGGGTCGGTTAGAGCTCATGGGTGGTGCTCCTCCGGGCCGGACGGGTCCGGCGTCGCGGCGCCGGCACGTCCCGGCATCCTGCCACCGCATCCGCGCCCGGCGCGGGGACGTGTCAGACCCGGCGCAGCAGCCGCACGACCACCGTGGTGATGATCAGCCACAGGATCGCGGCGACCCCGTAGTTCAGGGTGACGGCCATCTTCGGCTGGGACGGGGTGAACAGGTCACCGAGACCGAGGTTCAGCTGGGCCGCCCAGGAGGACACGAACTCGGTGAGGAAGTTCGCCGGGTTGGCGTCGAGCAGGGTCAGCACGATGTGCGCGACCAGGATGGCCACGATCACCAGGCCCACGATCCGCACGATCGTCGCGATGATCCCCATGCCCTGCCGCACGGTCGTACCCACGGTTGCCGCCATCACAAACCCCTTCGTCACGGACGGCGTCATGGTTGCACCGCCGCATCCTCACTGCCCTTCCAACGAGGGGAAACGCCGCTGGTTGTGATCACTTCGTTGCGAGCCGGGGCTCGGGGGCCGGGTTCGACCGTGCGGGTGGCGACTTGCCGCGCAACGGGGGTTCGGGTCTACGGTAGGAGACATGGCGCGCCTGCTCCTTCGCCGCCGCGGCGGGGTCTGAACCGACCGGCCCCTCGTCGCGGGGTTTCGCGTGTCCGCCGGTCGCCACGACGGCACGACGACGGAGCATTCCCGTGACCACCTCTCCCGACGCCTACGAAGCCCGCGCCCGCAGCAACGTCCGCACCCCCGAGGGCGCGCCGCACGCGACCCAGCCCGCCTGGAACCGGCAGCGCGGCTCGCAGATGCCGGTCCACCGGTACAAGCCCTTCCATCAGCTGGTCGAGCCGGTCTCGCTGCCCGACCGCACCTGGCCGGACAAGGTCATCGACACCGCGCCGCTGTGGTGCGCGGTCGACCTGCGTGACGGCAACCAGGCACTGATCGACCCGATGAGCCCGCTGCGGAAGCGGCGCATGTTCGACCTGCTGGTACGCATGGGCTACAAGCAGATCGAGGTCGGCTTCCCGGCGGCGAGCCAGACCGACTTCGACTTCGTCCGCGAGATCATCGAGCAGGGCGCGATCCCGGAGGACGTGCAGATCCAGGTCCTGACCCAGGCCCGCCCGGAGCTGATCCAGCGGACCTTCGAGGCCTGCGAGGGCGCGCACTCGGCGATCGTCCACCTCTACAACTCGACGTCGATCCTGCAGCGCCGGGTCGTCTTCCGCTCCGACCGCGCGGGCATCACCAAGATCGCCACCGACGGCGCGGAGGAGGTCAGCAAGTTCGCCGAGAAGTACCCGGCGACCGACTGGACCTTCCAGTACTCCCCGGAGTCGTACACCGGCACCGAGCTGGAGTACGCCGTCGAGATCACCAACGCGGTGAGCGCGATCTGGCAGCCGACGCCCGAGCACCCGATGATCGTCAACCTGCCGGCGACGGTCGAGATGGCGACGCCGAACGTCTACGCGGACTCCATCGAGTGGATGCACCGCAACCTGGCCCGCCGCGACTCGCTGGTGCTGTCGCTGCACCCGCACAACGACCGCGGCACCGGCATCGCCGCCGCCGAGCTGGGCTACCAGGCCGGAGCCGACCGGATCGAGGGCTGCCTGTTCGGCAACGGCGAGCGCACCGGCAACGTCGACCTGGTCGCGCTGGGCATGAACATGTTCACCCAGGGCGTCGACCCGCAGATCGACTTCTCCGACATCGACGAGGTCCGGCGCACCGTCGAGTACTGCAACCAGCTGCCGGTGCACGAGCGCCACCCGTGGGGCGGCGACCTGGTCTACACCGCGTTCTCCGGCTCCCACCAGGACGCGATCAACAAGGGCTTCGCCGCGATGGAGGCCGACGCCGCGGAGGCCGGTCACCCGGTCGCTGACCACACCTGGGAGGTCCCGTACCTGCCGGTGGACCCGAAGGACATCGGCCGCACCTATGAGGCCGTCATCCGGGTCAACAGCCAGTCCGGCAAGGGCGGCATCGCCTACATCATGAAGACCGAGCACCAGCTCGACCTGCCGCGCCGGCTGCAGATCGAGTTCAGCCACGTCATCCAGGCCTTCACCGACACCGAGGGTGGCGAGGTCGAGCCCAAGGCCATGCGCGACGCGTTCGACGTCGAGTACCTGGGCCGCGAGACCCCGCTCAAGCTGGTGCGCCACCGCGTCCACAGCGACGGCGAGGGCCGCGACGAGATCGTGGCGACCGTGCGCGTCGAGTCCGACCTGCACGAGATCGCCGGCTCCGGCAACGGACCGATCGCGGCGTTCGTCGACGCTCTGGCCGGGATCGGGTTCGACGTGCGGGTGCTCGACTACCACGAGCACGCGATGGGCGGCGGTGACGACGCCCGCGCCGCGGCCTACGTCGAGTGCGCCGTCGAGGAGAAGGTGTTCTGGGGCGTCGGGATCGACAGCTCGATCACCAGCGCCAGCCTCAAGGGCGTCGTGAGCGCGATCAACCGCGCCCTGCGCTGAGTCCGCGCACCCCGCCCTGCCCCCAGGGTCACTCTCGTAGCGCTCTAAGCCACGAAAGTTCCCCTGGGGGCACCGCAGGGGAACCGCGAGGGCACCGCGGGGCCGGGGCTCAGCGGCCGATCGCGTCGCCGAGGGTGATCTGCCGGTCGGGATCCCGCGGGCCGGTGTCCGGTGCGGCGGCGGCCTCGGCCTCGTCGGCGGTCACCTCGTGCGGGATGATCCGCCCGTCGCGGACGGCCTCGGCGTGGTGGCAGGCGACCCGGTGCCCCGAGGTGTCGCCGTCGAGCACGCGCAGCTGCGGGCGCTCGGTGGAGCACCGGTCGTCCTGGCGCCACGGGCAGCGGGTGTGGAACCGGCACCCGGACGGCGGCGCGGCGGGCGAGGGCAGGTCCCCGGACAGCAGGATCCGCTCGCGGGTGTCCTCCACGGTCGGGTCCGGCTGCGGCACTGCCGAGAGCAGGGCCCGGGTGTAGGGGTGCAGCGGGCCGTCGTAGAGCGCGCGGGCGGGCGCCTCCTCCACGATCGACCCGAGGTACATCACCCCGACCCGGTCCGAGACGTGCCGCACGACGGCCAGGTCGTGCGCGATCACCAGGTAGGTCAGGCCGAGCTCGCGCTGCAGTGAGCGCAGCAGGTTGAGCACCTGGGCCTGCACCGACACGTCCAGCGCCGAGACCGGCTCGTCGGCGACGACGAGGTCGGGCTCCACGCACAGGGCCCGGGCGATCCCGATGCGCTGACGCTGCCCGCCGGAGAACTCGTGCGGGTAGCGGCGCAGTGCGGACTCGGGCAGCCCCACCGCGCGCATGAGCTCGGCGAGCCGGTCCGGACCGGCCTCGATCCCGTGCGCGGCCAGGCCCTCGCGCAGCAGCGACCCGACCGACTGGCGCGGGTCCAGGCTGGACATCGGGTCCTGGAACACCATCTGGAACCGGCGGCGCATCCGGCGCAGCGGCTCCCCCTTCAGTGCGGCGACGTCGGTGCCGTCGAAGGACACCGTGCCCGCGGTCGGCTCGGTGAGCTTGAGGATCGCCCGCCCGAGGGTCGACTTGCCGCAGCCGGACTCGCCGACCAGGCCGTAGGTCTCACCGCGCTCGATCCGCAGCGAGACGCCGTCGACGGCCCGGACGTGCCCGACGGTGCGCTGCACCAGCACACCCCGTGTGATCGGGAAGTGGACCTGCAGGTCCTCGACCTCCAGCAGGGGGCTCATGCCGTCGCTCCGATCGGCTCGGGATTGTGGCAGCGCAGCAGCCGGCCCGCCTCGTCGTCGGCCACCGGGGTGACCGAGGTGCAGGTCTCCAGCGCCCGCGGGCAGCGCGGCGCGAACGCGCAGGCGTGGTCCCAGGGCAGGTTGTCCGACACCGACCCGGTGATCGCGGGCAGCTCCGCGGCGGGGTCGGAGTCCAGCCGCGGGATCGACCGGATGAGCCCCGAGGTGTACGGGTGGCGCGGTCCCCCGAACAGGGCGTGCCGCTCCGCGCGTTCCACGACCCGGCCGCCGTAGAGGACGTTGACCCGGTCGCAGAGCCCCGCGACGACGCCCAGGTCGTGCGTGATCATGATGAGTGCCGTTCCCGTCTCGGCGACGAGCTCGCGCAGCAGCTCCAGGATCTGGGCCTGGATGGTGACGTCGAGGGCGGTGGTCGGCTCGTCGGCGATGAGCAGCTTCGGCCGGCAGGCGAGCGCGATCGCGATCAGCGCGCGCTGGCGCATCCCGCCCGACATCTGGTGCGGGTAGGCCGACACGCGTCGTGCCGGGTCGGGGATGCCGACCCGCTCCAGCAGGGAGACGGCCTCCGTACGCGCCTCGTGCTTGCTCATCCCGCGGTGCCGGGTGAGCGCCTCGGTGATCTGGACACCCACCGGGACGACCGGGTTCAGCGACGACAGCGGGTCCTGGAAGACCATCCCGATGTCGCGGCCGCGCCGCTCGCGCAGCTCGGCGTCGGACAGGGTGAGCAGGTCGACGGACTCGTCCCCGGAGGAGAACAGCACCGAGCCGCCCACCCGGGGGGTGCGGCCCGGCAGCAGTCCCATGATCGCCAGGGAGGTCACGGACTTGCCGCAGCCGGACTCGCCGACCAGGCCGACGACCTCGCCGGGACGGACGTCGAACGACACCCCGTCGACGGCGACGACGTCGGCCTCACCCCGCCGCACGAAGCGCACGGACAGGTCCTGGACCTGCAACAACGGGTTCATCGGAGGTGTGGTCATCTCCGGCCTTTCGGGTCGATGGCCTCGCGCAGCGACTCGCCGAGCAGCGTGAACCCGAGCGCGACGACGATGATCGCGATCGCCGGGTAGACCGCCAGCCCGGGCCGGACGTCGAGGTAGGGCTGCGCGGAGGCGAGCATCAGGCCCCACTCGGCGCGGGCCGGGTCGGCGTCGCCGAGACCGAGGAAGGACAGCGCGGCCGCGTCGAGGATCGCCGTCGCCAGGGTCAGCGTGGCCTGCACGATCACCGGGCCGATCGCGTTGGGCAGCATGTGCCGCAGCACGACCGCCCGTCGCTTCACGCCGAGCGCGGTGGCCGCGAGGACGTGGTCGGAGTCGCGCTGGGCGAGCATCGACCCGCGCAGCAACCGCGCGAAGATCGGCACGTTCACCAGCGCGACGGCGATGATGACCGTGGTCTGGCTGGGCCGGGCCGCCAGCGCCGCGACCGAGATCGCGAGCAGCAGCGACGGGATCGACAGCAGCACGTCGGTGACGCGCATCAGGACGGTGTCGATCCAGCCGCCGAACGCTCCGGCGAGCACGCCGATGACCAGGCCCGCCGCGAGCCCGGACACGGTCGCGAGCACGCCGACGAGCAGGGTCTGACGCGACGCCAGGATCATCCGGGAGAACTCGTCACGGCCGTTCTGGTCGCTGCCGAGCAGGAAGCCGGGCTGCGGTCCGGGGATCGAGCCGGGGCGCAGCTGGTCGAGCAGCTGCGGGAACGCCTGCGCCGGGTCGTGCGGGGCCAGCAGCGGCGCGAACACCGAGACCAGCACGAACACCCCGATGATCACCGCCCCGACGATCGCGGTGGGGCTGCGGCGCAGCCGGCGCAGTGCGTCCGCGGACAGGCTGCGGCCGGCGGTGTCGTCGATCCGGTCCTTCCGCCGCTGCGCCCAGGTGGTCGGTGCGCTCATCGCAGCCTCACCCTCGGGTCGATCACGGCGTAGGACAGGTCGACGAGCAGGTTGACCAGCACGTAGATGAGTGCGCCGAGCAGCACCACGGCCTGCAGCCGCGGGTAGTCACGGCGCTCGATACCCTCGGCGATCAGGGTGCCGATGCCGGGCCGGTTGAACACCTTCTCGGTCAGCACCGCACCGGCGAGGAGCAGGCCGGTCTGCAGACCGATCGTCGTCGAGACCGGCAGCAGCGCGTTGCGCAGCACGTGCCGGCCGCGGACGGTGCCCGGCGCGAGCCCCTTGGCGTTGGCGGTGCGGACGAAGTCGGACTCCAGCACGTCGAGCACCGAGGCCCGGGTGATCCGCACGATGACGGCGAGCGGGATCGTGGCGAGGGTGACGGCGGGCAGCACGAGGTGCAGCAGCGAGTCCCAGCTGGCGTCGAACTCGCGGGTCAGCAGGCCGTCGAGGGTGGGGAAGCCGGTGACCGAGGTGGCGTCGATGCCGGTCGACTGCAGCCCGGACGGCGGGAACAGGCCGAGGTCGACGGCCAAGAACTGCTTGAGCACGTAGCCGAGGAAGAACACCGGCACGGCGACGCCGACCAGGGTCCCGACGATGGTCAGGTTGTCCCAGAGACCGCCGCGGTGGCGGGCGGCGAGGTAGCCCAGCGGGATCCCGAGGGCGACGGCGAGCAGCAGCGCCGACAGGGACAGCTCGATCGTCCCCGGCAGCGCGCGGCCGAGCTCGGTGATCACCGGGTCACCGGTGACCAACGAGGCGCCGAAGTCGCCGGTCAGCGCCCGGCCGAGGTAGTGCAGGTACTGGATCGGGATGGGCTGGTCCAGGCCCAGCGTCTTGTTCAGTGCCGCGATCGACTCCGGGGTCGCCTTGTCTCCGAGCAGCGCACCGGCCGGCCCGCCGGGCAGCGAGCGCAGCCAGGCGAACAACAGCACGGACAGGATGAGCAGCGTCGGGACGACCTGGAGCAGGCGGCGCGCGACGAAGCGCAGCATGCGTGGATGTCCTCAGTGGTGGGAGGCGGGACACGCGACCGGGCGCCGCGGGGTCTCCGCGGCGCCCGGGGCACGGTCAGTTCTTGCTGACGGAGACGAAGCGCTCGTCGGTCAGCGGCGACGGGATCACGCCCTGCACGTCCGGTCCGACGACGATCGCCGGGCCGGTGGTCAGGATCGGCACGGCCGGCAGGTACTTGGCCATGATGTCCTTGTTCGCCTGCTGGTACGCGGCGGCGTGACCGGCCGGGTCCGGGATGGAGTCGGCCTTGGCCAGCTCGGCGAACATCGCCGGGTCCTGCGGCCCGAACTCGGCCTTCTCCCGGCCGAAGAACGTGCCGACGAAGTTGCCGGCGTCGTTGTAGTCGCCGGTCCAGCCGAGCATGTGCAGGTCGTGCTTGCCCGCCTTCTGGACGTCGTCCTTGTAGCCGCCGTTCCACGGCCGCGCGACCGGGTTGACCGTGATGCCGACGGCCTTCAGGTTCGCCGACATCGCCGAGAACAGGTCCGCCGGGTTCGGCATGTAGGGCCGGGTGATCTCGGTCGGGTAGTAGAAGTTCAGCGTCAGGTTCTGCGCGCCGGCCTCGGCGAGCAGCTGCTTGGCCTTCTCCGGGTCGTACGGGTACTGGGTGACGTCATCGGCGTAGCCCGCGACGGTCGGCGGCACGAACTCCTTCGCGACCGCGGAGCCCTCGGGCATCTTGGTGCGGACCAGCGACTCGCGGTCGATGGCGTACGCGAGCGCCTGGCGGACCCGCAGGTCCTTGAGCTTCGGGTTGTTCTTGGTGTTGATGCCCATGTAGAGCAGCGAGAACGGCTGGCGGATCAGCACCTGGTCACCCTGGTCCTTCAGGGTCTGGTAGTCCGCCGGGGACGGGTAGTCGTAGCCGTCGATGGTGCCGGCGGCCAGCTCCTGCTTGCGGGCGTTCTCGTCGGGGATGATCTTGAAGATGAGCCGGTCGAGCTTCGCCTTCTCGCCCCAGTACTGGTCGTTGCGGACCAGGGTGATCGTGTTGTTCGCCTTGTCGAAGCTCTCGAACTTGAACGGCCCGGTGCCCGTCGGGTGCTCGTTCGCGTAGGCGGGGTAGGTGAAGGAGTCACCGCTCTGGGTGACGGCGTCGGCGTCGTACTGCTCGAGCGCCGCCGGGCTGGAGATCGAGAACGACGTGAGGCCGAAGGCGGCCGGGAACGCACCCTTGAACTCGTTCAGCGCCAGCACGGCGGTGTTCGGGCTCTGCGCCGTGCAGGACTTGTAGAGCGGGGCCCCCGAGGCGTCGCCCTCGTTCTTGGCGAAGCCCTCGAAGACGTCGCCGTAGTAGATCATCTGGCTCTGCGCCGCGGCGCCCTTCATGTTGAACCAGCGGTCGAAGTTCGCACAGACCGCGGTCGCGTCGAGCGGCGTGCCGTCGTGGAACGTGACGCCCTCGCGGAGGGTGAACGTCCAGGTCTTGCCGTCCGGCGTGGACGTCCACTCGGTGGCCAGGCCGGGCTCGAGCTCGGTGGTCCCGGGCTTGTAGGTGATCAGCGTGTCGAACATCTGCCGGGCCGGGCGGAAGCTCTCGCCGTCGTCGTTGAAGATCGGGTCGAAGTTCTTCGGCGCGCCCGCGGCGCCGAACACGAACGTCCCCCCGGCGGCGTCGCCACCCGCTCCGCGCTCCGAGCTCGCGCAGGCGGTCATGCCCACTGCGAGCACGCCCGCCATGACCGCCGTCATCCACCGTCTGCGCATTCCGGTCCCCTCGTCGGCAGAGGCGTCCACCCGATGTGTGCGTGCGGACACCTGATGACGGGGAAACCTATAGCGGTCCGTTACCAACCGGTAGACCCTTGCGTCACGATAGTGCTACGAACTGGTACGCACGTCCCGTTCGTCCGGACCGTCGTCGACAGCCGACCGGTGCGCGTCCCGGTGTGCCGACACCGCGGCCCGCGAGGCGTCCTCGTCGAGCGCGGCGTCCCGGACCTCGTCGAAGACCTCGCGGTAGGTGCGCAGGTCGGCGGGCGACTCCAGGAACGACTCCCCGGCGTGCCCCTCGGTGTGGACGACGTCGGGTCCGAGCTCGTCGGGGACGGTCAGGATCGCGAAGCGGCCGGCGTGCGCCCGCTGCGGTCCGGCGCCGAACGGGAGCACGCGCAGCGTCACGTCGGGCAGGCCCGACAGCGTGAGCAGCCGGTCGAGCTGCTCGGCCATCACCGCGGGGCCGCCGGTCGCGCGGGCGAGCACGGCCTCGTCGACGACGGCGTCGAGCACCAGCGGCGGCGTCGCGGTGAGCGCCTCGTGGCGACGTCCGCGCAGCCGCACGAGCTGGTCGATCTCCCAGTCCGGGCGCCCCGGGAGCCGGGCACGCAGCGCGGCGTGTGCGTAGGCGGGCGTCTGGAGCAGCCCGTGCAGCACGGTCAGGTCGAACGCGGCGACGGCGGTCGCGTCGGACTCGGCGGCGGCGTAGCGCCCCGGCGACGGCAGGAAGTGCGGGTCGCTGCGCAGGCCCTCGGTGAACGGCTCCCACCAGCCGCGGGTGCGGCTCTCGGTGACGAGCCGCTCGAGCATCTCCGCCTCGACCCCGGCGACCCCGCCGTAGACCTCGACCAGCGCGGCGACGTCGGCCGGGCGCGGCACCCCCTTGCCGTTCTCCAGCCTGCTGATCTTCGACGTCGAGCAGCCCACGCCACCCGCTGCGTCCTCCAGCTTCAGACCGGCGTTGACGCGCAGCCTGCGCAGTTCGGCACCCAGCCGTCGTCGCGCGCCGGTCGGCTCCTGCTCCACCTCGCGCCCCCTCCGTGGCCCCGCCGTGCAATCTACAGTTCTGTGCAATTCCCTGTGCCTGCAATTGCACAGAGGCGGGTCGTCGTGCATCCTGGAATCACCTGAACGTGACGGCAGCCACACCGGCCGTGTCAACCGGGGCCACGGACCGACCGCGACACACGAAGGGAGATGGACATGATCCGCAGGACGCAGGTGCCGCACACAGGCACGCACCACAGCGCCCGTACCGGGCGGTGGTCGCCGTGATCGCGCTGGTGGCGGTGGCCCTGGCGGGGCTGGCCACGCTGGTCGTCTCGGCGATCGTGATCGGGGTGACCGACCGGCGCCAGAGCGAGGCGTGGCGCCGGATCGCCGAGCAGCGACGCCGGGAGTGGGAGCGCAGGCAGCGCCGGCTCCACGGCAGGCCGCACCGCGTGGACGCGTGGGGCGACGAGGACACCGACTGAGGCTCGCCGAAGTCGTATCGATACCGACTGAGGCTCACCGAAGTCGTATCGATACCGACTGAGGCTCACCGAAGGAGTGTCGATACGGCTGACGCCGCTTTCGGGACCCACCAGGAAGGACGGCGCCGCGGCGGGGGGTTGCTGCGCCGGGTGGCCGGTCACGACCGGGACGACCCGCCCGGGACGGACCGGCCCGTTCCGTGTCCGGGGGCTAGAGGGCCCGGCGGCCGGCGAGCGCGCGGCCGAGCGTCATCTCGTCGGCGAACTCCAGGTCGCCGCCCATCGGCAGGCCGGACGCGAGCCGCGTGACGCTCAGGCCCGGGAAGTCGCGCAGCAGCCGGACCAGGTAGGTCGCGGTCGCCTCACCCTCGGTGTTGGGGTCGGTCGCGATGATGACCTCGGAGATCTCGGTCTCGTCGGTCGCCGGACCGGTGCCGCCGAGGCGGGCGAGCAGCTCGCGGATCCGCAGCGTGTCCGGGCCGATCCCGGCCAGCGGGTCGAGCGCGCCGCCGAGCACGTGGTAGCGCCCCTTGAACTCCCGGGTCCGCTCGACGGCCAGGACGTCCTTGGGCTCCTCGACCACGCACACCAGCGTCGGGTCGCGTCGTGCGTCGGAGCAGTAGCGGCAGCGGGTGTCCGACGCGACGTTGCCGCACACGTCGCAGAACGCGACGCCCTGCTTGACCGTCTGCAGGACCTCCTGGAGCCGGTTGATGTCGGCCGGGTCCGCGGCGAGCAGGTGGAACGCGATGCGCTGGGCGCTCTTCGGACCGACCCCGGGCAGGCGCCCCAGCTCGTCGATCAGGTCCTGGACCGGTCCTTCGAACACCTCAGGCGCCCGGGAGGCCCAGGCCGCCCATGTCGAGACCGCCGGCGAGCGGACCCATCTTCTCCTGCTGCAGCTCCTGCGCACGGCGGACCGCGTCGGCGAGCGCGCCGGCGACGAGGTCCTGGAGGGTCTCGACGTCCTCGGGGTCCACGACCTTCGGGTCGATCCGCACCGAGCGCGGCTCCAGGCCCGCGGTGACGGTGACCTCGACCAGCCCGTTCCCGGCCTGGCCGGTGACCTCGGCGGTCGCGAGCTCGGCCTGGGCCTGCTGGAGCTGCTGCTGCATCTTCTGGGCCTGCTGCAGGATCATCTGCATGTCGGGCTGACCGGGTTGCACGCGTACCCCTCGCTGTCGGGTCCGGCTCGCGCGATCGGGGGCTTCCCCGGCGCGACCGGCGCGGACGTGTCCTTCTCCCAGGGTAGACGTGTCAGGCTGACCGACCGTGCGCGCCCTGATCCGTTCCGCCACAGCCGTCCTCCCGGTCGTCGTCGCGCTGCTGTGCGCGGGCTGCGGGGCACCGCAGGCTGCCCCGCCCGCCGTCGACGCGACGCCGTCACCGGCCGCGACGACCCGCTCGGAGTCGGCCACCCCGGCGCCGCCGCCCGCCCCCGTCGTGCTGCTCGACCCCGGGCACAACGGTGGCAACGCGGCAGACCCGGCCGCGGTGAACCGACCGGTCCCCGACGGGCGCGGCGGGACCAAGCCGTGCAACACGACCGGCACCTCCACGAACGACGGCTACGCCGAGCACACCTTCACCTGGGACCTGGCCGGGCGGGTGCGGTCCCGGCTGGAGGCCGCCGGTGTGCGGGTGGTGCTCACCCGCCCCGACGACGACGGCGTCGGCCCCTGCG
>NZ_WWFY01000125.1:0-949 GCF_009864975.1 Pseudonocardia sp. SID8383 | reverse complement strand
CCGGGTGCGCGGCGGCGCGCGGCCCGCGGGGTGTCCGGGCCGGAGACGTAGGCGGCCCGGAAGCGCACCAGCTCGTCGGTGCCCGCGGACAGGTACGCGGCGCCGGGCGTCGGCGGGAGCAGGTGCGCGTCGGGCACGCCCAGCACCGCGCGGGACTCCGCGGCGGAGAAGGTGCGCAGCGCGATCCGGTAGGACAGGTGCGACTCGAGACCGCGCAGCCGTCCCTCCTCCAGTCGCTGCGAGGCCAGCAGCAGGTGGATGCCGAGCGAGCGGCCGAGCCGCCCGATGGTCACCATCAGGTCGATCATCTCCGGCCGCTGGGCGAGCAGCTCGGAGAACTCGTCGACGACGACCAGCAGCGACGGCAGCGCCGCCAGCGGTGCCCCGTCCCGGCGCAGCGCGTCGTGCTCGGCCAGCGACGACAGGTTCCCCGCGGCGCGCAGCACCTCCTGGCGGCGGGTGATCTCCCCGGCGAGCGCGTCGGCCATCCGGTCGACCAGGGTCAGCTCCTCGGCCAGGTTGGTGATCACCGCGGAGGTGTGCGGCAGCCCGGCGAGCCCGAGGAACGTCGCGCCGCCCTTGAAGTCGACGAGCACCAGGTTGAGCTCCTCGGCGGTGTGCGTCGCCACCAGCCCGAGGACGAGGGTGCGTAGCAGCTCGCTCTTGCCGGAGCCGGTCGCGCCGATGCACAGCCCGTGCGGACCCGCACCGCCCTGCGCGGACTCCTTGAGGTCGAGCAGCACCGGCCGGCCGCCGTCGTCGTCGGTGCCCAGCGGGACCCGCAGCCGCTCCCCCGGCCCCCGCCGGCCGCGCAGCGCGGCGACCCCGGCCGGGTCCGTCGTGGACAGTCCGAGCAGCGACGGCAATCCGGTCGCCACACTGTCCACACCGGACGCGACGAGGTCGGCGTCGCCGTCCGGGCGGTAGCGCGCGAGCCGGCGTGCGAGTG
>NZ_WWFY01001231.1:0-876 GCF_009864975.1 Pseudonocardia sp. SID8383 | reverse complement strand
TGCGGGATGGGCGGTGCTGCCGGTGGTCGCGGTGCTGGCCGCGGTCGTCTCGGCGGCGGTGGCGCTCGTCGCGGTCGGGGCCGGGCGGGCCGGGTGGGGGAGCAGGCTGCCGCACGGCCCGGTCCTGCTCGGTGCGGCACTGGCGGTCGTGGTGCCCGCGGTCGTGGTGCTGTCGGGGGCCCGGATCCCCGGGTGAGAGGATGGTCGCCGTGCTGCGATGGATCACCGCCGGGGAGTCCCACGGTCCGGCCCTGGTGGGCGTGCTGGAGGGCATGGTCGCCGGGGTCTCGGTCACCACCAAGGAGCTGCAGGCCGAGCTGGCCCGCCGCAAGCTCGGCTACGGCCGCAGCCCGCGGATGGCGTTCGAGGCCGACGAGCTGGAGGTCATCGGCGGCCTGCGGCACGGCCTCACGCAGGGCGGGCCGGTCGCGGTCCGCATCGCCAACACCGAGTGGCCCAAGTGGGAGACGGTGATGGCCGCCGACCCGGTGGACCCGGAGCTGATCGCGCACCGCGCCCGCAACGCACCGCTGACCCGGCCCCGTCCCGGCCACGCCGACCTCGCCGGCATGACCAAGTACGGCTTCGACGAGGCCCGCCCGGTCCTGGAGCGCGCCAGCGCACGCGAGACCGCCGCCCGCGTCGTGCTCGGCACCGTCGCCAAGGCGTTCCTGCAGCAGGCCCTCGGCGTGACGATCGTGTCCCACGTCGTGGGCATCGGCGCCGTCGACGCCCCGGACGACGAGCCGCTGCCCGGCCCCGCCGACCTCGACCGCATCGACGCCAACCCGGTGCGCGCCTTCACCGACGCCACCGGCGCCGCGATGGCCGCCGAGATCGACGCCGCGCACGAGGCGGGCGACACCCTCGGCGGGG
>NZ_WWFY01001230.1:0-830 GCF_009864975.1 Pseudonocardia sp. SID8383 | reverse complement strand
CTCGGCGGCGGCCGTCCGCAGCCGGGCGGTGACGTACTCGCGCTCGGCGTCCGAGGCGAGCACGGCGTCGGACCGGGGCGGGAGACCGCCTGCGGTCGTCGCCGTGGGCGCGGTCGCGGCCGGGATCGCGTCGGCCGGGGTCGGGGTGGCGGGGGACGGTGTGGCCGGTGCCGGGGCGGTGGCCGGTCCGGGTGCGGGACGGGTGTCCGGAGTCGCTGTCATGACGGCCAGCGTCGTGGTGCCGGGGGGTCGCGCGCGTCCGTCCGCGGTCGCCGATCCCGCTGCCGCCCCCGGGGAAGGAGCGGCCGCCCCTGTACTCCCGCGGGTGTACGGCACCGGTCACCGTCCGGACGACGACCGCTGTCGGTGCCCCGGTCTACGGTGTCCCGCGTGCCCGCCGACCGACGTCCGAGGTGGGGCGGGATCGCGCGGATCATCGTCCCCGCGCTGGTCGCCGGCCTGTTCACCGTGGGCGGGACGGCGTTCTACGCCGTCCGCAGCGCGCAGTACCCGGACCCGGACGCGACGGCACTCCCGCTCGACGGGCTCGCCGCCGCACTGCTCGCGATGGGGCCGGTCGCGCTGCTGTTCCGGCACCTGAACCGGGTCGTGGCGCTCGCGGTGTGCGCGGCCGCGGTCGTCGTCTACCTGGGCCTGGGGTACCCGCCGATCGGGCCGCTCGGGTTCGCGTTCGCCGTGGCGCTGGTGTCGGCGGTCGCCGCGGGGCGCCACCACCGCGCGCTCGCGGTGGTGGCCGTCGCGTCGGCCGTGCTGACCGGGTGGCTGCTCGTGACCGGGCGGCCGATCCCGTGGCCGGCGACCGCGCCGGT
>NZ_WWFY01001229.1:0-3805 GCF_009864975.1 Pseudonocardia sp. SID8383 | reverse complement strand
CGCCGCCCTGCGCGACCAGGCCGCCGCGCTGCTCGCCCACGTCGAGCGCGACCACGCCCCGACCGCGCTGGACACCGGGTACTCCCTCGCCACCACCCGCGCCGTGCAGGAACACCGGCTCGCCGTCGTCACCGGACCGGACGGACGGGCCGGGCGCGCGGCGCTCGCCGGCTGGCTGGAGCACGGGAGCGCGCCGGGCGTCGCCCTCGGCCACGTCACCGGACGCCCCCGGCTCGCCGCGCTGTTCTCCGGGCAGGGCGCCCAGCGGCTCGGCATGGGCCGCGAGCTGTACGAGCGGCACCCGGTGTTCGCCGCCGCGTTCGACGAGGTCCTCACGCTGCTCGGGGACGACCTGCGGGACGTCGTGTGGGGCACCGACGCCGCCGCGCTCGACGAGACCGGGGCGACCCAGCCCGCACTGTTCGCCGTCGAGGTCGCGCTGTACCGGCTCGTCGAGTCCTGGGGCGTGACCCCGGACCTCGTCGCCGGCCACTCGATCGGCGAGATCGCCGCCGCCCACGTGGCGGGCGTGTTCTCCCTCGACGACGCCTGCCGGCTGGTCACCGCGCGCGCCTCGCTGATGCAGGCGCTGCCCCGCGGCGGCGCCATGGTCGCCGTGGAGGCGACCGAGGACGAGGTCACCCCGCTGCTCACCGACGGTGTCGCGATCGCGGCGGTGAACGGGCCGTCGTCGGTCGTCGTGTCCGGCGAGGAGGACGCCACCCTCGCCGTCGCCGCCCGGCTCGCCGAGCAGGGCCGGCGCACCAGCAGGCTGCGGGTGTCGCACGCGTTCCACTCGCCGCTGATGGACCCCATGCTGGCCGAGTTCGCGGCCGTCGCCGAGGGCCTGTCCTACGCCGAGCCCCGGATCCCGCTGGTCTCCACCCTGACCGGGGCACCCGCCACGGTGGAGCTGTGCGATCCCGGGTACTGGGTGCGCCACGTCCGTGAGGCCGTGCGGTTCGCCGACGGGGTCGGTGCCCTCACCGACGCCGGCGCCCGGATGTTCCTGGAGATCGGCCCGGCCGGGGTGCTCACCGCGCTGGCCGCACGGTCCGCGCCCGAGGCCACCGCCGTCGCGCTGCAGCGCACCGACCGCGGTGAGGAGGAGGCGACCGTCGCCGCGCTCGGTGCGCTGCACGTCGCCGGCACCGCCGTCGACTGGGAGGCCGTCCACGCCGGCACCGGCGCCCGCCGCACCGACCTGCCCACCTACGCCTTCCAGTACGAGCGGTACTGGCCGAAGGCGGTGCAGCGCTCGGGCGACGCGGCCGGGCTCGGGCTGGCCCCCGCCGACCACCCGCTGCTCGGCGCCGCCATGTCCGTGGCCGGGTCCGACGAGCTGCTGCTCACCGGCACGCTGTCCCTGACCACCCACCCGTGGCTCGCCGACCACGTCGTCGGCGGGATGGTCTTCTTCCCCGGCACCGGCTTCCTCGAGCTCGCCGTCCGCGCCGCCGACCAGGCCGGCTGCGACCGCGTCGAGGAGCTCATGCTCGCCGCGCCGCTCGTGCTGCCCGCCACCGGCGCGGTCCAGATGCAGATCGCCGTCGGCGCGGCCGACCCCGACGGCACCCGCGACGTCAGCGTGTACGCCCGCCCCGCGCAGGACCCCGACGCCGACTGGACCCGGCACGCCACCGGCCGGGTCGCGCCCGGCGAGCAGGTCGCGGAGGCCGACGCCCGCACCTGGCCGCCCGCCGGGGCCGAGCCCGTCGACATCGACGGCCTCTACGACCGCTACGCCGGCAACGGGCTGCAGTACGGCCCGGTCTTCCGCGGCCTGCAGGCGGTGTGGCGCCGTGGCGACGAGGTCCTCGCCGAGGTCGCGCTGCCTCCGGCCGGGGCCGAGGACGCGGGCGACTTCGGCCTGCACCCCGCCCTGTTCGACGCCGTCCTGCACAGCACGGTGTTCGCCTCCGCCGACGGGGACGACCGCAGCCTGCTGCCGTTCGCCTGGAACGGGGTGTCCCTGCACGCCGGCGGCGCGACCGCGCTGCGGGTGCGCGTCACCTCCGCGGGGCCCGACGCCGTCCGGATCAGCGCGGCCGACCCGCAGGGCAACCCGGTGATCTCGGTGGACTCGCTGACCCTGCGCGCCGCCGGGCCGGACGCGGCGGGCCCGGACCGCCGGGACCCGGGATCGCTGTTCCGGATGGGCTGGGTGCCGCAGACCCTCACCCCCCGGCACACCCCGGCGACCTGGGCGGTCCTCGACGGCGCGGGAGCCGGCGATGTCGCCGCCGCGCTGACCGCCGAGCCCGCCGCCGTGTCCACCGTGCGGACGGTCACCGGTCTCGCGGACCTCCACGACGCCGACCCGCCCGACCTGGTCGCCGTCCCGCTGACCGCCCCCGGCTCCGTCGACACCGGCCCCGCCGCCGCACACACCCTGACCCGCGAGGTCCTCGCGCTGCTCCAGCAGTGGCTCGCCGACGACCGGCTCGCCCGGACCCGCCTCGTCGTACTCACCCGCGGCGCCGTCGCCGACGGCTCCGGATCGCCGCTCGACCTCGCCACCGCACCCGTGTGGGGCCTGCTGCGCTCCGCGCAGTCGGAGAACCCCGGCCGGCTGCTGGTCGCCGACCTCGACGACACCCCGGCGTCGCTCGCCGCGGTCGCGCAGCTGCCCGCCCTGTTCGACGCCGACGAGCCGCAGGCGATCGTCCGGGACGGCGCCGTGCGGGTCGGGCGGCTCGCCACGCTGCTGTCCGGCGCCGCGCTCGTCCCGCCGGCCGGGACCCCCTGGCGGCTCGGCTGCCGCGCCAAGGGCAGCCTCGACGGCCTCGAGCTGGCGCCGCACCCGGACGTCCTCGCCCCCCTGCGCGGGCACGAGGTCCGCGTCGGGATCCGCGCCGCGGGGCTGAACTTCCGCGACGTCCTCAACGCGCTCGGGATGTACCCCGGCGACGCGGGGCTGTTCGGCTCCGAGGCCGCCGGCGTCGTCACCGGGGTCGGGCCCGAGGTCACCACGCTCGCCCCCGGCGACCGCGTCACCGGCATGCTGTTCGGCGGGTTCGGCCCGCACGGCGTCACCGACGAGCGGCTGCTCACCACCGTGCCCGACGGCTGGGACTGGGAGACCGCCGCGTCGGTCCCACTGGTGTTCCTCACCGCCTACCACGCCCTGGTCGACCTGGCCGACCTGCAGCCCGGTGAGAAGGTGCTGATCCACGCCGGAGCGGGCGGCGTCGGCATGGCCGCGGTGCAGATCGCGCACCACCTCGGGGCCGAGGTGTACGCGACGGCGTCGGAGCCCAAGCAGGATGTCCTGCGCGGGCTGGGCGTCGCACCGGACCACATCGCCTCCTCGCGGACCCTGGAGTTCGCCGGGACCTTCGCCGGGGCCGGGATCGACGTGGTCCTCAACGCCCTGTCCGGGGAGTTCGTCGACGCCTCGATGGGCCTGCTGGGCGACGGTGGCCGGTTCCTGGAGATGGGCAAGACCGACATCCGCGACCCCGCGGACCTGCCCGACGCGATCACCTACCGGTTCTTCGACCTCGGCGCCGTCGACCCGCACCGCATCCAGCAGATGCTGGTCGCGCTGGCCGGGCTGTTCGCCGACGGCGCGCTGTCCCCGCTGCCCGTGCGCAGCTGGGACGTGCGCCACGCCGTCGAGGCGTTCCGGTTCATGAGCTCCGCCCGCCACGTCGGCAAGCTCGTGCTCACCGTCCCGCCGCCGCTCGACCCGCAGGGCACCGTGCTGATCACCGGCGGCACCGGCGGGCTCGCCGCCGCGCTGGCGCGCCACCTCGTCGCCACCCACGGCGTGGCGCACCTGCTGCTCGCCGGCCGCCGCGGG
>NZ_WWFY01001228.1:0-216 GCF_009864975.1 Pseudonocardia sp. SID8383 | reverse complement strand
GCCCGGCTCAGCGCTCGGGCTGGTCCGCGAACGACGGGGCCACGGCTCCGCGCCGGCCGGTGACGCGCGTACCGGTGAGGCCGGGAAGGCGCATGCCGGGAACGTCCGCGGGTACCGGGCCCGCGGCCTCGGGCTCCGTCGCACCCGACCGCGACGGGCGTCCGGGCATCGCCGGGTCGTGGTGTGCCGGAGGACCGTGCCGCGCCGTATCGGCGG
>NZ_WWFY01001227.1:0-266 GCF_009864975.1 Pseudonocardia sp. SID8383 | reverse complement strand
GCGATCGTCGCGAACCTGCCCTACAACGTCGCGGTGCCGGTGATCCTGCATCTGCTCGCCGAGCTGCCGTCGCTGCGGACCGGGCTGGTCATGGTGCAGGCCGAGGTCGCCGACCGGCTCGCCGCCGGACCCGGCTCGCGCGAGTACGGCGCCCCCAGCGCCAAGCTCGCCTGGTACGCCGCCGCCCGCCGGGCCGGGCCGGTGCCGCGCGCGGTGTTCTGGCCGGTCCCCGGCGTCGACTCCGGGCTGCTGGCCTTCACCCGGCA
>NZ_WWFY01001226.1:0-278 GCF_009864975.1 Pseudonocardia sp. SID8383 | reverse complement strand
TCGCCGCGCACCGCCCGCCGTACAACCGGCGCTCCCGCAACCCCGGCCGGGCCTACTGGGTGGCGCCGACGGCGGAGGCGTTCCCGCGGCTGTCGGTCGTCGCCACCCCGCGGGCGGGTGCCCTGGGCCCGTTCGGGTCGCAGCGGGCCGCGACCGACGTGCTCGACGCGGCACTCGACGCACTGCCGCTGCGCCGGTGCACGATCCGCATCCCGGCCCGGAACCCGTCGGCGACGCCGTGCGCGCTGCACGAGCTGGGCCGCTGTGCCGCCCCGTGC
>NZ_WWFY01001225.1:0-549 GCF_009864975.1 Pseudonocardia sp. SID8383 | reverse complement strand
GGCGGGGCCCGCCGGGCGCCAGGACAGCGCGAACACCTGCAGGCCCTTCCCGAGCAGGTGCTCGACCAGCGAGTACCCGGGCGCGAGGTCGGCCAGCCAGTAGCGGTGCACCAGCGGCGGGACGACCAGCACCGGGGTGTCGTGCACCGTCTCGGTCCGCGGCAGGTACTGCAGCAGCTCGAACATCGGGGTGCGCAGGACGACCGCGCCGGGCGTGGCGGCGACGTCGCGGCCGGGGACGGGGCCGCCCCGGGCGTCGCGGGCGCCGGTGTCGAAGGGGACCGGCGGGGTGTCGGCTCCGGGGGGCGTGAAGACCCGGTCGGCGACGTCACCGGCAGCCGGGTCGGGCCCGGTGGCCGGGGCGGGACGGCCGTGATCGTCACCTGGGAGGGGATCGGTGCCGCCGGTGGCAGCGATCCCGTCCGAGCCGGTGATCATGAGAGGGCCCGGGGCGGGGAGCAGGAGGGCGGTCAGCCCGGCGAGGGTCGCGCGCAGCCGCTCGGCGTCCGCGGCGGGCAGCGGCACGTCCGGGCTCGCGACGGCGTCGTC
>NZ_WWFY01001224.1:0-327 GCF_009864975.1 Pseudonocardia sp. SID8383 | reverse complement strand
TCGGGCGGCTCGAACAGGTCGTCACCTCCGCCCGCGCCGAGGCCGAGCGGCTGCGCGACCGCCGCGACACCGTCGAACGGCGGCGGTCGGACTCACTGATCGAGCTGGAGGCCGCCGAGCACCAGCTGTCGCTGGCCTCCGACGCCCCGGTCGACGACGAGCCCGACACCGAGCTGCGTGACGAGGCCGCCGAGCGGGTCGAACAGGTCCGCTCCGAGGAGGTCGAGTGCCGTCTCGCGCTGCGCACCGCCGAGGAGCGGGCCCGCGCCATCGCCGGGCGCGCCGAGACCCTGCGCCGCCAGGCGCACGGTGAGCGCCTCGCCCGGT
>NZ_WWFY01000124.1:0-998 GCF_009864975.1 Pseudonocardia sp. SID8383 | reverse complement strand
TCGGCGGGCCGCGGGGCGACCACACGTGCGTGCCCGGCGCCGGAGTCCTCGTCCGCGGCGTGCGCCGGTTCCGCGTGGTGCCCGTCCGCGGACGCGCGCCCGCGAAGGGCAGGGTCGTCGTCGTGCCGTGGGCGCGGGATGCCGCTCCCGGCAGGAGCGGCGGACCGCCCGGTCCGCTCCGTCATGGGACGACGGTAGGGCGGATCGGCCGGGGTGGCGCGGTGCACGCAACGGTGACGGCCCGGCCCCCGAGCACTGCACCCCGGACGGCCCAGCGCCGGAACGGACGGAGCAGTGCTGACAGCCATTCGTGACTTTCCGTCGAACTACACCCGTGTAGTCGACACTCCGTGGGCCGCACCGGCACGAAGGAGTGGCGATGTGGTGACGCACCGCCGCATGGTGGTCGCGACGTGCCGGATCGTGGTCACCTGGGCCGAGGCGAGGACCCGTCGCCGAGGGCTTCCGACGGGCCGGACTCCGAACCGACGTCACCGACTGCTCCAGGAGGAGGCCGGGTGAACACGCTCCGTAGACAACACGGAGAGTCCTGGACCGGTCACGCCACTCGTACGAGGGGACCTCGCAACCAGAACTGTCACCCCCGTTTCCCCTCTCGTGTGTCACCCGTTGACCGGGTGAGTGGGCCGAACGGCGGTACCGGGTGTACGCGATACGGACCAGGCCGTGGGTCCCCACATGTCAGGCGAGCAGGAGGTACGGCGGGTGTACGAGTTCGACAGCGCTGCGGGTGGCCTCGAGTCGTCGATCCGGGCGCGACGCGCCGCGCAGGAGAGCTGGCCGTTCCCCGGCCGGCACGAGTCGCACGACGAGATCCAGGAGGAGACCCCGATCTTCCACGCCCTCACCGTCGGGGGCTGGCGGGACGGCCGGCGGAGCGGGAGCGCCGGCAACGCCGTGCGCCGCGTCCACCGCGGCACCGTCCGCACGACCCGCCGCGGTGGCGCGGTCCGGCCGACCGGGGACACGGTCGCCGC
>NZ_WWFY01001223.1:0-1365 GCF_009864975.1 Pseudonocardia sp. SID8383 | reverse complement strand
GCCCTACGCGGCGACGGCCGCCTGGGCGCTGGTCTGGATCGCGGTCGAGTCCGCGACGACCGGGACGGTGCCGGTGACCGTGGTCGCGGCGATCGGCGTCGTGGCGGTGGTCGTCGCGGCGGCGCTGCGGGCGAGGGAGGGGCTGCGGGCGGCCTTCGGCTGACCCCGGGGACGACGACGGCGCCGGTCCCCGAGGGGAGCCGGCGCCGTCGCGGTGCGCGGGTCGTGCCCGCGCAGAAGCTCAGATCACGCGGACCGAGTCGGCCTGCGGGCCCTTCTTGCCCTGGCTGGCCTGGAAGTCGACGCGCTGGTTCTCCTCCAGCGTGCGGAATCCGTTCGACTCGATGGCGGAGTAGTGGACGAAGACGTCCGGTCCCTCGTCGTCGGTGGCGATGAAGCCGAAGCCCTTCTCGGCGTTGAACCACTTGACGGTGCCCTGCGGCATAGCGTGTGTCCTTCTCAGATGGAGCGGTTCCGGCCCTCACAGCAAGAGCCGGAGGTCGCGTGGACACCGTCGTGGCACCTCAGCACCGATCGACGACGCCCACCGTCACAACTTCACACGGACGCTTCGCGGCGATCGGAGAAGAACGACTGCAACCGACGCGGACGCTACCACGGCTCTCCGGCACGTCGACCGTCCTCACTCGACGCCCCCGCACGGGCCCGTTCCGCGGCGCCGACCGCCCGTCGGGCTCCTCCGGCGCGATCACGGAATGTGAGATCCGGGCCGTCGATCGGCAACGGGTGGTCACCGCCGTCCCGAAAGGGTGAGCGCGGGACGAGTTCCACGCCGTCGGGTGAGCGCCGGGCGCACGTCCTCCCCGGTTCGGGTGGCGACGGCGGCCCGGGCCCGCCCGGCGGCCCCGCACAGCCCCGGACGGGGTCGCCCGTTCCGGGTGCGTTGCGGTGCGATCTGCTCACAGCGTGACCGGTGGGGCCCTTGTGGCTCGTGTGGCCACGATCGGGTCACTGGTGGACGACGCCCGGTGACCGCAAGCTCAGCGCCGTCCGTCACCCCGTGCAGCAGCACAGCGAACTGGAGAGACCGTGCGATCCCGAGTCACCACTTCCGTCGCCCTGACCCTCATGATCGGCACCCTGGGTGTGTACGGCGCCGGCGTGGCCGGCGCGGCCGAGCCCGTTCGTGCCTCCACCCCGGTCGCCCCGGCCACGACCGTCACCCACGCGCCCGCCGCGGTGTCCGACGGCCCGCTGGACCGGTTGTTCGACACGCTCTTCGGGAACGGCGCGGCGACCGCCCCGGCGACGCCCGCCGACACCACCGTCCCCGTCCAGGACGTGCCTACCCCGGGCGTCCCCGCGGCTCCGGGCGCCCCGGCCGTCCCGGCAGCTCCGGCCGTC
>NZ_WWFY01001222.1:0-2507 GCF_009864975.1 Pseudonocardia sp. SID8383 | reverse complement strand
CCATGTCCGACCACGGCACCCCGTCGACGAGGTGTGCGCGCCGCAGCCGGTCGGCGATCCAGCCGGCCTCCGCGGAGGGCGACCCGAACACCCGGACCTGCAGGGACTCCCCCACCCCGGCGCCCGCCGCATCCGGCACGGCGTCGGGCACCGGTTCCGGTACCGCGTCCGGGATCGGGTCCGGCACCGCGTGGTCCCCCGGGGCGGGCCCGGGACCGCGACGGGTGCGGGTCACCCCGGCACCGGGCAGCTTCTCGGCCACCCGCAGCCCGGCCGCGCGGACCCCCGGCTGCTGGCGGTGGTCGACGGTGAGGACCTCGGTGGGCGCGTCGAGCACCGTCAGGCCCTGCGGGTCCGCACCACGGAAGGTCAGGACCGCCTGGTCGGGGTCGCCCGCGAGCAGCGTGGACCCCGCGTGCTCGGCCAGCGCCGCGACCAGCTCCATCTGCTGCGGGTCGAGGTCCTGCGCGTCGTCCACCAGGAGGTGACGGACCCGGCGCCGCTCCTGCTCCCGCAGGTCCGGGTCCGCGGCCAGGGTGTCCAGCGCGGCGGCGACCAGCTCGGCGGAGTCCAGCGCCGGGGCCGTCGCCTGTGGCGCGCCCCGCCCCGCCGCCCCGCGGAGCAGCGTGACCTCCTCGTAGGTGCGGAAGAACCGGGCCGCGGCGACCCACTCCTCGCGCCCGTGCTCGCGCCCCAGCTCGGCCAGCTCGCGTGGCCCCAGTCCGCGCTCGGCCGCCCGCAGGAGCAGCTCCCGCAGCTCCGCGGCGAACCCGGGCAGCCCGAGGGCCGGGTCGAGCCGCTCCGGCCAGCCCGAGCCGGGGACGGTGCCGCCCCAGCCGTCGATCTCCCCGGCGAGCAGCTCGCGGACCACCACGTCCTGCTCGGCCGAGGCCAGCAGCCGCGGGGGCGGGTCCTCGTAGCGCGCGGCGTGCAGCCGCAACACCCCGAACGCGTAGGAGTGCACCGTCCGCACCAGCAGCTCGCGGGTGGTGCGCACCCCGAAGTCCCCGGCGAGCTCACCCCCTCCCGCGGTCAGCAGCGACGTGAGCCGGCCACGCAGCTCCTCCGCGGCCCGGCGGCTGCCCACCAGCAGCAGCACCGACCCCGGCGGCTCCCCGGCCCGGATGCGGCGGACGACCGCGTCGAGCAGCAGGCTCGTCTTGCCCGTGCCCGGGCCGCCCAGCACCCGCAGCGCGCCGCGCTCGTGCGCGAGCACCCGCGAGGCGGCACCGGTCCACTCCCGCACGGGAGCGGGCCGGGGGTCCGCACGCACCAGGCGCGGCGACGCCTGCTCGGGGGCTGTTCGGCTCATGGGGCGATGAGACCACGGGGCACCGACAGCGTCAGACTGCAGGCGTGGACTCCGAGACCCTGGAACGGGTGCGCGAGGTCGTCCGGTCGATCCCGCCCGGGCAGACCCTCAGCTACGGCGAGGTGGCCGAGCTGGCCGGGATCCGCTCGGCGCGCCTGGTCGGCCGGATCCTCGCCGAGGACGGCCACGACCTGCCGTGGCACCGGGTGCTGCGCTCCGACGGGCGCTCGGCCCCGCACATCGCCGCCGAGCAGGCGGCCCGGCTGCGGGCCGAGGGGATCCTGATGGTCGACGGCCGGCTGCCCCGCGAGCACCGCAGACGCTGAGCCGGTCCTCGGCCTCGCGGAGCTGCCGCGCCTGCTCGACGCCGTCGCGACCGAGGGCTCCGGATCCCGCTGCGGGTGGCGGAGCTGGGCGACGTGGAGCGGGCCTGGACCGCGGACGCTCCCGGACGTCTGGTGGTCACGACAGCCTGAGCGCTCTGCTCACCATGACGCAGCACGTGGCCCGCCGCCCGATCGAGGCGCACGTTCTCGCCCTCGCCGGGGCGGGAACGTGTATCTCGATGCGCCGGGCCGAGCGACGTCATGAGGCTCGACGGGGCTGCCGGGGGCTGCTGCGTATCGGTGAGCAGAGCAAAGGGCGGCCGATCAGGGCGCCGCGCGACCTTCCACCCAGGTCGCGTCGCGGTCCTGGTCGTGCCCGATGTGCGCGACGAGACCGTGCCCGCCGAACACCTCCGCCAGCACCGGAGCCTGGGCCGTGCCCGTCTCGATCAGCAGCGCCCCGCCCGGCGCGAGCCACTCCCCCGCCCCCGCGGCCACCCGGCGGGCCGGGTCGAGGCCGTCGCGGCCGCCGTCGAGTGCGGTACGGGGCTCGTGGTCGCGGGCCTCCGGGGGCATCGAGCCGATCGCGCCGCTGGGCACGTAGGGGGTGTTCGCGACGAGCACGTCGACGCGTCCCCGCAGCCCGGTGGGCAGCGCGGCGAACAGATCACCGGTGTGCACCGTCCCCACCCCGGCCAGGTTCTCCGCGGCACAGACGGTCGCGACCGGGTCGGCGTCGGCGGCGTGGAGGTCGACGGCGGCCCGGCGCGCGACGGCGAGCCCGAGCGCCCCGCAGCCGCAGCACAGGTCGACCACGAGCGGGCGCCCGGGATGCGCGGATCCCGGCAGCGCGGCGACGGCCGCGTGCA
>NZ_WWFY01001221.1:0-642 GCF_009864975.1 Pseudonocardia sp. SID8383 | reverse complement strand
TGAGCGAGGAGAAGGTCGCCGTCCCGGCCGGCCCCGGGCAGCCGGGCACGATCGACCTGGACACCTCGCTCTACGTCCCCGCCTCGGCGACCGCGGCCTCCCCCGCGCCCGCGGTGCTGGTGGCGCACGGCTTCGGCGGCAGCAAGGCCTCCGTCGACTCCGACGCCCGCGAGCTCGCCGCCCGCGGCTACGTGGTGCAGACCTGGACCGCGCGCGGTTTCGGCGCCTCCGGTGGCTCGATCGGGCTGGACGACCCCGACCGCGAGGTCGCCGACGCGTCGCGGCTGGTGGACCGCCTCGCCGCGCGCGCCGACGTGCAGCGCGACGCCGACGGCGACCCCCGCGTCGGTGTGACCGGCGGGTCCTACGGCGGTGGCCTCGCCCTGCTGCTGGCCGGGTACGACCGGCGGATCGACGCGATCGTGCCGGTGATCACCTGGAACGACCTGGGCCAGGCGCTGTTCCCGAACAACGCCGTCCCGGCCGGTGCGACGCCGCCGGGCACGCCCGCGGCCGGTGCGGGCGCCGGCGACGGGGTGTTCAAGAGCGGCTGGGCCGGGGTGTTCTTCGGCTCCGGTGGCCGGGTGCCCGCGGGCGGGGACTCACCGGCGGGTGCCGCCGCCGGCTCGTCCGGAGGGCTCG
>NZ_WWFY01001220.1:0-844 GCF_009864975.1 Pseudonocardia sp. SID8383 | reverse complement strand
GTCGGACAAGGACGGCCGCGGCTACCCCGGCTGGGTCCCCGCGGCCCAGCTCGTCGACGACCCCGCGTTCGGTGCGCTCGCCGCGGGGGCGCCCACCGGCACCGTCGACGGCGTCGCGACGGCCTGGCTGTACCGCGACCCGGCACGCACCGAGCGGCTGCGCGAGGTCAGCGTCGGCACCCGGCTGCCCATCGTCGGCGAGGCGGGCGACGCGGTCCGGGTCGCGCTGCCCGGCGGCGACCAGGCGTGGCTGGCGGCGGGTGAGCTGCGCGGAGGGGCCCCGCCCTCCCCGACCGGAGAGGGTCTGGTCACGACGGCACGGCTGTTCCTGGACCGCCCCTACCTGTGGGGCGGGCGTTCCGGGTTCGGCCCCGACTGCTCGGGGTTGACCGGGCTGTCCTAGGCCCTGCACGGGATCACCGTCGGGCGGGACGCCTCCGACCAGTCCCGCGGCGGGCGCCCGGTCGACGACCCCGCCGACCTGCGTCCCGGTGACCTGCTGTTCTGGAACTCCCCGGCGACGCACGTCGCGATGTACGCCGGCGACGGCACGATGATCGAGGCCTTCGACGCGGCCACCCCCGTCCGGGTGACCCCGGTGCGGTTCGACGCGACCTACTCCGGCGCCCGCCGGTACCTGCCGTGACCTGAACACCTGACGAGGTGTGACCGCCGCCCCGACGGGTCCCCCCACCGGTCGCGGATGCCTACAGTGTCCGGCGTGCCGTCGCCGACCACCCGTACCCGCGCCGACGCCTGCCCCGGCGTCGTCTCGCCGCACGCGGCGGCGGACGGGGCCCTGGCGCGGGTCCGGCTTCCCGGCGGGACGGTCACCGCGGCGGCG
>NZ_WWFY01001219.1:0-1044 GCF_009864975.1 Pseudonocardia sp. SID8383 | reverse complement strand
GGGCCGCCTCCAGCCCCGCGGGCCCGCCGCCGACGACGAGCACCGGCCGTCGCGCCCCTGCGCCGCGTTCCGCGGAACGCAGCGCTCGTTCCGCATCCAGGCGTCCGGGGCCCGCCGCAGCGTCCGGACCACGTTCCGCGGAACGCGGCGGAACCGGCTCCGGCTCCGGCTCCGCGTCCGGGTCCGGGTCCGGGTCCGGGTCCGGGTCCGGGTCCGGGTCGGTCCGTTCGTGCCCCGACCGCGGTTCCAGCTCGTCCCCGACCACGGGGTTGCGCGGGTCGCGGGCCGCGGCGAGGGCGTTCGTCAGCAGGCACGGCCGGATGCGCTCCGGCGTCCCGGCCCGGGTCAGCGCGACGAGCCGCGGGTCCGCGACCTGCGCTCTCGTCATCTCGACGATATCCGCGTCGCCGCTGCTCAGGGCGTCGTCGGCGAGGGCCGGGGTGACGACGCTGCCGGCCAGGACGACCGTCGTCGCGCCGCCGAGGGCACGCCGCAGCTCGCCGCACCGGGCCCGCAGGAACGCCTCGGGCGTGTGCAGGTCCGGCCGGGTCGCGGCAATCGACAGCGCGCTCCCGACGACGGGCACGAGCAGGTCCACCCGGTCGGCGACGGCCCGGGCGAGGGCGAGGCCGTCGCCGGGGGTGATGCCGGCCCAGGGGGCGAGCTCGTCGACGCACAGGCGCAGCGCCAGCAGGGGATCCGGCCCGATCGCCGCCCGCACGGCGTCGAGGACCTCGCGCAGCAGCAGGGTGCGGTCGCGGCCGTAGGCGTCGTCGCGGTGGTTGGTCAGACCGGAGCAGAACTGGCGCAGCACCGAGTGCTGCCCGGCGGAGATCTCCACACCGTCCACACCGCTGTCCACAGCCGCGCGGGCGGCGTCGGCGAAGCCGCGGACCACGGCGCCGATCTCCGCTGACCCCATCGCGACCGGGACCTCGCGGGACACGACGTCCGGGACCGGCGACGGCGCCCACAGCGGGTGCCCGGAGTGCGCGGAGCTGCCCTGCCCACCGGCGTGCGCGAGCCCGGCCAGCACGAGCGTCC
>NZ_WWFY01001218.1:0-4294 GCF_009864975.1 Pseudonocardia sp. SID8383 | reverse complement strand
GACCAGCCTGCTGCCGGTCCACCACCCGATGTCGGGGTGGGCCGCCCGGGCCGGGCCGAGGCGCACCCCGCCGAGCAGGGTCCCGTCGGCGTCGTGGGCGAGCAGGACGACGACGCGCGGGTCGGCGTCGTGGTCGTCGAGGTCGGCGGTGGGCCGGTCGGGGAACAGCCCCTGTTCGACGCAGAACACCGCGCGGCGCAGCGCACGGTACCCGGCGACGCCGGAGTCGCCCGCGTCGTCGGCGCGGGCCTCGCGGATCGTCACCGGCGGGGTGTCGGTGCCGGCGGCCGGGCGGCCGCCGAGCAGCTCGTCGGCGATCCAGCGGGGGGCGGGGGTGAGGTGACGGGGTGCCCCGCTCACGAAGCGGGGGCGGGGGTCGGTGGTGCTCACGGCTCAGCCCCCCGCCGCCGACAGCGCACTGCACGCCCCGCAGGCGGCGCAGCCCGCGGCCTGGTCGGCGCCGCGCATCCCGGCCTCCCGCAGCACCGCGGCGACCCGGGAGGTGACGTCGGCGAGCAGGTCCGGGTCGGGCGCGGGGACACCGTCGGCGAAGGCGAGGGTGCCGGGCAGCGGCCGGTAGGGGACGACGAAGGGGTACACCCCGGCCGCGACCAGCTCGGCGGCGCCGGCGACGAGTTCGTCGGGGTCCTCCCCGAGCCCCACGATGAGGTAGGTCGACACCGCGTTCGGGCCGAACACCCGCACCGCCTCGTCCCAGGCCGCCCGGTACTGGGACAGCCCGACGGTGGCCTTGCCGGGCATCCAGCGCCGGCGGACGTCATCGTCGAGGGACTCGACGTGGATGCCGATCGCGTCGGCGCCCGCGGCGGCCAGCTCGGCGAGCACGCCGAGGTCGTCGGGGGCGGGCGGCTCGCACTGGACCTGGATCGGCAGCCCGGGTACCCGTTCGCGGATCGCGCGCACGCAGCGCAGCAGGTGCCGGGCACCGCGGTCACGTCCGTTGGAGGTGCCGGTGGTCAGCACCATCTGGCGCACCCCGTCCAGGCGGACCGCGGCCTCGGCGACCTCCGCGAGCTGGTCGGGTGTCTTGACCGCCGTGGTGGCGCCGGACTCCAGGGACTGCTCGATGGCGCAGAACCGGCAGCGGTCGGCCTCGCCGTAGCGCACGCAGGTCTGCACCACGGTGGAGGCGAGCACGTCGTCGCCGTGCAGGCGGGCGATCTTCTCGTAGGAGATGCCGTCGGCGGTGGTGAGGTCGTAGAAGGCCGGCCGGGCGACGGTGTCGACGGCGACACCCATGTCGGTCACGCCGCCGCCGGGCTCGCGGCGCAGCAGCCGCCCGTCCCGGAGCCGGTAGGGGGAGTCGGCGACGATCGGGACGGTGGTGGCCAGCCCGTCGACGAGCACGTGGCCGTCGGCGGACGGCCCGGCCCCGCCGGGGCGGCGCAGCGGGATGACCGACCCGAGGTCGGTCACGCCGGAGGGGCGCTCGGGCCCGGCGCCGGATGCGGTGTCGGGCCCGGTGTCGGGGTCGAGCCCCACGCCGCGGACGGCCAGCTCGGCTCGGGCCCGCAGACCGGGCTCGGTACGGGACGGTGCGGACATGCGGACGGACCTCCGGGGATGCGACGGGCCGGGTACGGCGGGGTGCGACCGGTGCACCCGGCCGCACCGAGATGCAGCCCACGGCTGCCGCGACGGACGCCGGGGCGCCCTGAGCTGCATCTCGGTGCGGATCCGGGACGCGGTGGCGTCCCGCCGTCGGTCAGAGCTGGTAGGTCGAGTTGATGATCGCGCCCTTGCGGGCGTAGTGGATGAGCGCGTCCTGGACGTCGAGCGGGTGCGTCGGGATGACGCCCTCGATCAGGTCCTCCTCGCGGGCACCGTGCAGCGACAGCCCGAAGCGGCAGCAGTAGACCTTGCCGCCCTCGCCGATGAAGGTCTTGAGCTGGTCGTTGATGTTGTGCTCGCCGGGGAACGCGGACGTGCCGGTCGTCGGGAAACCGCGGGTGGCCAGGCAGTTCAGCGAGCCCGGGCCGTAGAAGTACATGGCCGACTCGAAGCCCTTGCGCAGCGCACGGGTCGCCTGCAGCACGGCCACGAAGCTGACCGAGGACTCGTGGGCGATGCCGTGCACGAGGGTGAAGTAGGTCTCGCCGTTCTCGGCCTGCAGGTCCGGGAAGACCTTGGTGCCGCCGTAGATGCTCGAACCCTCGGGCAGCGAGGGGTGCGGGATCTCCTCGAGGCTCTTCTTCTCGACGTCGGACAGCTCGGCGCTGGTCATGGGGATGCTCCTCGTGGTGTGACGGATCCACGCCGGGATTAGGGGTGCGTGGGAGCGCCGGGGGAGGGACACTGCGAAGGAATCGGGCCCCACCGTTTCCGGCAGTCCCCACAACACCAGTGATCTGTTTCCGGAACGTTGAGAGCGGACTACGACGGCAATTCTTGATCAGCGCTTTGTGACCGTCGTGTTGCGTAACACGGGGCAATACTCCCGTCGTCCGAACGACACGATTCGGTAATACGACGGGTCGACCGTGGTGGCGTTCCCCGATCCCTCACGAGGAGGCCCCCATGACTGCGGTGATCCGGCGCGAGGACCGGCGCACCCCGCCGACCGAGCTCGACGGCGAGCACCGGACGGTGGTCGTCGTCGGCGGTGGACAGGCGGGGCTGTCGATGAGCCGCTGCCTGGACGTGCGCGGCATCGACCACCTGGTGCTCGAGCGCGACGTCGTCGCGTCGTCCTGGAAGCGGCACCGATGGGACACCTTCAGCCTGGTCACGCCGAACTGGCAGTGCGACCTGCCGGACTTCCCCTACGCCGGGCCGGACCCGCACGGGTTCATGGTCCGCGGCGAGATCGTCGACTACCTGGAGGCCTACCGGGCGTTCGTCGACCCGCCGCTGCTCGAGGGCGTCGCGGTGACCCGGCTGCACCGCGACGACCGGGGGACCTTCGTCGTGGAGACCTCCGCCGGGACGTGCACCGCCGACCAGGTCGTCGTCGCCACCGGCGGGTACCACACGCCGCTCACCCCGCCGCTGTCCGAGCCGCTGCCGGCCGGCATCACGCAGATCGGGTCCCAGGACTACCGCAACCCCGGCCAGCTACCGCCGGGGGAGGTGCTGGTGGTCGGGTCCGGGCAGTCCGGCGCCCAGATCGCCGAGGACCTGCACCTGGAGGGGCGCAGGGTGCACCTCGTCGTCGGGCACGCGCCGCGGGTGGCCCGCTTCTACCGGGGCCGTGACGTCACCGACTGGCTCGACGAGATGGGCTACTACCGGATGCCGGTGACCCGGCACCCGCGCCGCGAGGCCGTGCGCGCCCAGGCCAACCACTACGTCACCGGGCGCGACGGCGGTCGCGACATCGACCTGCGTCGCTTCGCCGCCGAGGGCATGCACCTCTACGGTGCGCTGACCGACCATGCGGGGGGCCGCCTCACCTTCGCCCCCGACCTGGAGTCCTCACTGGACCACGCCGACGAGGTCAGCGAGTCCATCAAGGACACCATCGACGGCTGGATCGCCGAGCAGGGTGTCGACGCGCCGGTCGAGGAGCGCTACACCCCGGTGTGGCGTCCGGAGCGCGAGGTCACCGAGCTGGCGCTCGACGGTTCCGGGATCACCTCCGTGGTGTGGTGCATCGGGTTCCGGCAGAACTTCTCCTGGATCGACCTGGGGGTGTTCACCGGCCGTGGCTCGCCGGCGCACAGCCGGGGCACGACGGCCGTCCCCGGGCTGTTCTTCCTGGGCCTGCCCTGGCAGTGGACCTGGGGGTCCGGGCGGTTCTCCGGGGTGGGCGCCGACGCGGCGTTCCTCGCCGAGCGGATCCGCTCGCAGCGCGGCCTGACCTCGACCGGCGGCCGCGGCGACGTCTGCAACGTCCTCGCCCTGGGGTCCTGAGTGGACGATCCCGTCGACCCGTCCGACCTCGGCGGCGCCTCCGGCTGGGGGCGGGTCACGGCGCCGGCCGACGTCGAGCCGGAGCCGCCCTTCGGTGAGCCGTGGCAGGGCCGGGCCTTCGCGCTCACCGCGCTGACCATGGGTCGCATCTCCGGGCGCAACCTGGACGCGTTCCGGCACGCGCTGTCCCGGTTGGACCGCACCCGCTACCTCGACGACGGCTACTACGGTCGCTGGTTGCACGCCGCCGAGCTGATGCTCGTCGACTCGGGCGTCCTGGCGCGCGGCGCGGTGGAGGCACGGGCCCGGCGCGGTCGGGGCGAGGACGTGCCCGAGCCGGTCGACCCACCGGTCGCGAAGCCCGACTACGCGCCCACCGCGCCCGGGTCGCTGCGGACCGTCGACGCCGCGCCGCGCTTCG
>NZ_WWFY01001217.1:0-1659 GCF_009864975.1 Pseudonocardia sp. SID8383 | reverse complement strand
GGCGGCGCCCGCGGCGGGCTCGTCCTGCTCGGCGTGGTGCTGCTCGCCGTCGGCGTGCTCACCGTGCTGCTGGTGACCGGGGTCTTCGGGCAGGGCCGCCCGCAACGCCCGCTGCTGGACCCGGTGGTCGAACAGTTCCTGCTGGCCAACGGCACCGCCGCCCGCCTGGTCGCGATCCTGGCCGGTCTCGTGCTGGTGCTGCTCGGGCTCTGGTGGACCGCGCGGTCGCTGCGCCCGGAGACCCGGCCGGACCTGGTCCTGGACGGCGGCCCGGACACCGAGATCCGGATCGGCGCCTCCGCCGCGGCCGACGCCGTCGCCGACGGGGCCGCCACGCTGCCCGGGGTGACCCGGGCCCGCGCCCGGATGGTCGGCAGCACCTCCGCGCCCGCGGTGCGCGCCACCGTGTGGGTCGGCGAGGACGTCGCCGACGGGGAGGTCGCCGAGATCTGCCGCCGCCTCGACGCCGAGATCCTGCCCGGGATCCGCGACGCGCTGGGGATGGCGGACCTCCCCGTCGCGGTCCGTCTGGAGCTGGACGCGGCCCGCCGCGACGACCGCCCGCGGGTCTCCTGACCCACCGGCCGGGTCCGTGACCCGGCTCACAGGGGCCGGGCCGGTCGGCGACCGTACGGTCGTCGGCATGAGCGCAGTGCTGGACGGCAGGACGGCCCTCGTCACCGGGGCGGGCAGCGGGATCGGGGCCGCCGTGGCCCGCAGGCTCGTCGCCGACGGGGCGAAGGTGTACGCGGTGGACCTCGCCGAGGACCGGGTGGCCCCACTGGCCGCCCAGAGCGACCTGGTCACGCCGCTGGGCTGCGACCTGTCCGACCTCGACGCCGTGGAACAGCTGCCCACCGACGTCGACATCCTGGTCAACAACGCCGGTCGCCAGCACGTCTCGCGGCTGGAGGAGTTCGACCCGGAGATGTTCTCGAACATCCTGCGCCTGATGCTGGAGTCGCCGTTCCGGCTGATCCGCCGGTCGCTGCCGCACATGTACGCCCGTGGCTGGGGGCGGGTCGTGAACATCTCCTCCGCGCACGGCCTGCGGGCCTCGCCGTACAAGTCCGCCTACGTCTCGGCCAAGCACGGCCTGGAGGGCCTGTCGAAGGTCACCGCGCTGGAGGGCGCCGAGCACGGCGTGACCAGCAACTGCATCAACCCCGCCTACGTGCGCACGCCGCTGGTCGAGGCGCAGATCGCCGACCAGGCCCGCACGCACGGGATCTCCGAGGACGAGGTCGTCACGAGGATCATGCTCACCCCGGTGGCGGTGAAGCGGCTGATCGAGCCCGCCGAGACCGCGGAGCTGGCCGCGCTGCTGTGGGGGCCGGCGTCGGCGTCGATCACCGGCACGTCGCTGTCCCAGGACGGCGGCTGGACCGCCCGGTAGGGGTGCGGCGCTCACCGCGGCCACACCCCGGTACCGGCATGATCGGTGCTCGTGCGGCGGTGGAGTGTGCTCGGGGTCCTGCTGCTCGCCGTACTGCTGCTCGCCGGGTGCGCCGTCGGGCCGTCGCAGCGGCCGCCGGTGGCCGTGCGGGGCGAACAGCTGCCTGCCGCTCCCCCGACGTCGGCCGCGGGCCCGCCCGCCGACCCGGACCTGCTGCCCGACTCCGACCCGGTCCGCACCACCGGGTTCACCGACTGCACCGC
>NZ_WWFY01001216.1:0-2831 GCF_009864975.1 Pseudonocardia sp. SID8383 | reverse complement strand
CACGCCGCGACGACCGCCGCCCACCCGGCCGCGGCGGGCACCCGCGCGCCGTCCCGGTCGCCGAGATGCAGCTCAGCGGGCCCGGAAGATCCACGACTCCCGCTGAGCTGCATCTCGACGCGCCCCGACGCCGCTGCCGGGCCGGACGACGCGGCAGGACCGGGCGACACGGCAGGGACGGGCGACGCGGCGGGGAACGCGGCGGGGGCGTAGGCGTAGGGGTGGTCCGAGGCGTGCACCGACGCCGGCTCGACCACGACGATCCCCGCACCCCCGGCGGCCCGCGCCGCGTAGTAGGCGACGTGGTCAGCCGTGATCCCGCGTGCGGCGTCGCCGAGGTTGGTCTCGTGCGGCCCGAACAGCACACGCGACGGGGCCCGCCGACCACGCAGGTCGACGGGCCCCGTCAGCAACAGGTCCGTGGTCAGCTCCCGGCGACCGGCTGTGCCACGGGCACGGCGTCCGGTGCGAACCCGGCGAGCGGGTTCTCGTCGCAGGCCCGGTCCGGCCGGCGCGGCGGCGGGGTGAGCGAGAGCATCGTCGGCTGCTTCGGCGCACGGGTGTTGCGCGGCGCGGAGCGCGAGTGGTCGACGTCGGACTTCGGGATGACCGTCCCGCCGTCGCGCGCGGCCAGCATCGCCTCGCCGTAGCCCTGCACGCACTCCGGGTCCGGGCCGTCGAGCGGCAGGCCGGTGAAGAACTTCGCGGCCATGCACCCGCCCTGGCAGGTGTCGTAGTGCGGGCACGACGCGCACGCCCCGCCGGTCTGCGGCTGGCGCAGCTCGGTGAAAAGCTCGGAGTGCTCCCACACCTCCTTGAAGCCGCCCTCGTCGCGGACGTTGCCGGCCAGGAAGTTCTCGTGGATGGCGAACGGGCAGGCGTAGACGTCACCCACCGGGTCGATCAGGCAGACCACGCGGCCCGCGCCGCACAGGTTCAGCCCGGGCAGGGCCTCGCCGTAGGCGGACAGGTGGAAGAACGAGTCACCGGTCAGGACCTGGTCGCCGTGCGCGACCAGCCAGTCGTAGAGCTGCTTCTGCTGGGCCTGGGTCGGGTGCAGCTCGTCCCAGACGTCGGCACCGCGGCCGGACGGGCGCAGCCGGGTGATGCGCAGCTGGGCGCCGTACTTGTCGGCGATGGCCTTGAACTCGTCGAGCTGGTCGACGTTCTCCCGGGTCATCACGACCGAGATCTTGGGATGCTTGAACCCGGCCTCGGCGAGGTTCTCCAGCGCGGTGATCGCGGTGTCGAACGAGCCCGGGCCACGGACGTAGTCGTTGACCTCGGCCGTCGCGCCGTCCATCGAGATCTGGATGTCGACGTAGTCGGTCGCGGCGAGCTGCGCGGCCCGCTGCTTGTCGAGCTTGACGCCGTTGGTGGAGAACTTGACGCCGACGTCGTGGGCGATGGCGTAGTCCAGCAGCTCCCAGAAGTCCGGGCGCACGGTCGGCTCGCCACCGCCGATGTTGATGTAGAAGACCTGCATGCGCTGCAGCTCGTCGATGACGGCCTTGGCCTCGGCGGTGCTCAGCTCGCGCGGGTCACGCCGCCCGGAGCTGGACAGGCAGTGCACGCACGCGAGGTTGCACGCGTAGGTGAGCTCCCAGGTCAGGCAGATGGGCGAGTTCAGGCCGTACTGGAAGTGGTCGACCAGCTTCACGGGCACCTCACTGTGGTGGTCGGCGGGGCGGGCGGGACTAGCGGGCGACGATCGTGCGGGACTTCAGCAGTCCGGCGAGGGCACGCAGGTAGGCGTCGTGCTGGGGCTCCTCGACGCCGGCGGCACGGACCGCCGAGCGGGCGTCCGGCTGGTTCTCCAGGTCGCGCACGACCGAGACCAGCTGGGGCGTCTTGAGGAAGGAGAGCTTGCGGGTCACGAAGTCGTACACCAGGGCGCCGAAGGGCTCCGGACGCAGCGAGACGCTCTCGCTGAGCCGGTACGGCGCCGCGGGGTCGAAAGCCCCCGCGGCGCCGTCCGGAACCGTGGTGTCGAGGGGCTTAGTAGACACCGCACATGCCGTCGATGGAGACCTCCTCGACGAGGGTCTCCTCGGTCAGGGCGTCCTCGTTCTGGTGCTCGCTCATGCGCAACCTCCGCTGGATCCGACTCTCGGCGAGAGAGGTGGTGAACCGCCCCGCCGGCCGGCGGTGGCAGCGGATCGGACGCTATTGGCACCCGGTGCCGGAAATCAATACTCGATGTCCACGCCCGTCCGATCGGACGGGCGTGCAGGCTGTCTCCCATGACGGTCGGGACGGTCCTGCTGCACCTGTGCACCCCTGGTGAGTGGCGGAGGTGGCTCGGCACCGGAGCCGTGGCGCCCTCCTCCCTGGACGAGGTCGGGTTCGTGCACCTGTCGACGCCCGACCAGGTCGCCCTGCCCGCGCAACGCCTGTTCGCGGGCCGGACCGACCTGGTCCTGCTCGTCCTCGACCCGGCCCGGATCGACGTCGCCAGGGTCGACGTCCGGTGGGAGCCGGGGGTGCCGACCGACCCGGCGTCGATGCGGTTCCCGCACGCCTACGGGGCGGTGCCGGCGTCGGCGGTGCTGATGGTGCTGCCCTACCGCCCCGGCCCGGACGGCTTCGCCGCACCGGAGGTCCCCGACCCCGGCGCGGCGGCGCGGGCGATGGGGTTCGAGCCGTCGATGCTGCGGCGCGGCGCGACCGCGGAGGAACCGGTGACCGGCGGCGTCGCGGTCCGGACCGACGCCTGGCCGGTGTCGCGGATGCACAACCAGCTGCTGCTCGGCCGACCGGACCGCACCGACCCGGCCACCGTGCTCGCCGAGGCCGACCGGGCGCTCACCGCGCACGGCCTGCACCCGGGG